>DLYX01000143.1:3353-7849 GCA_003447545.1 Deltaproteobacteria bacterium
TGCCCGTGGTATCTCGGGGCTCGCCAGCCGAAGCGATCGGGGTTCATGGGAAGATAGGGGCCGCTGAAAACGCGGGCCGCCTGCTTGAAGTCGCCCTTCTTCAGAGCCTGGTAGGCCGTCTCCACTTCACAGGCCTCGATGTGGACTTTCATGGCAAGCAGAGCCACGAATTTCTCGGCATCTCCGTAGGGTAGCCCGGATGCGTGCCAGACGATGGAGCCGTCGCGGCGGAGCAGGAAGACGTTCGGGATACGATCCGCCGAAACAACGCCCAGCTGGCGTACCATCGGGTTGGCGAGGCCGCCCGGCACGATGGCGGCCTGGCAGGTCAATTTCCTCTTTTTCATGAAGGCATCGATGCGTTCCGTATCTTCGGACAAAAAGGCCGCGACCGTAGTGACGTCTTTGTTGATATGCCTGTCTGCCAGATCGTGCGCGTATTGGAGCATGTTGTGACTCGACACCTTCACTTCACCGCCGGCGTCGATGGGAAACTCCGCATCGGGTTCCGCGGACGGCTCGACAAAAACCAGCAGCGTCAGCTTGCCCTTGGTATCCTGCGGGAGGCTCAGCGTTTTCCCATCCAGGGTCTTGAGCGTCACGGGCGGCAACTGTCTCGTGATCGGCGGGGCACCGTGATTGATCATGTAGGTACGCACCGAATTGCGTTCCTTGTGGATGTGATTGGCTCTCAACAGGCGGTAGGTGTAGATCCGTTCACGCAGGAGCGCGACCATGGACCACAGCATGGGATTACCCCCGTCCGGCGCTGCCAGCAGCGTGGCGGAGTAGTGATCGTGCAAGTCCCGCGCATTGGCATACAGAGCTAGGATCGTGGCCGCGGCATGGGCCGAACAGGGTGCTTTGGCCCCGCCCGTTTTCTCGATCAAGTCCTGGATGACAGACTCCGGATCCGAGTCCCCCTGCCGGAGTGCTTCCTTGGCGAGACAGAAACGCGGCACGACATCAGCCCCGGGGGGCAGTTTCGCGGCCAGAGATGTGCGCGCCTCTTGGGCAGCTTGTTCAAGATACTTGGGCTCGCCGGCAAGATTCCACATACCGAGCTGGGCAATGATCCTTCGGTTGCGCACGATCCAGAGATCCGGCGCGGTCGGGTGTTTATTGATCGCTTCACCGCACAGTTTCTCGGCCTTCTCGTAGTTCGCCAGCGCCTCGGCGGTGGTTAGTCGGTAGCGGAATGGCGCTGGTGTGAAACACTTCTGGATGGCGTGCAGTGCCTCGGCGGGGACTGACTTGGCAGTACGAGCCAGCTTAGCGTCGGCATTCTTAGCCGAGCCCGTTGAGACCATTTTTAACTCGGGTGGCAAGGTGGCGTCTAAGCGACCATTAGGCTCTGTGACCAGAACATCGCCAACCAACAGCGACTGTAATTGTGAAAGATAGCGTGTGTCATCAAGACGTCGAGTCAACGAGGGCATCTGTAACGTGACACCGCGTACCCCAAGTTTCGCCTGTTCCGCCGCGTTCAACGAGTTCGGCACCAGGAGGGTATGGCCGTATGCGTTGACCAGGACGCCGACCGGATCCATCCGTGCATAGGTGCGATATGCCTGGCTCTTCTTGCCGCCGGGCAGCCGCATCACGGTCCAATCTAACTGCAAGTCGCGTAGCGTCCCCGCCCCTGCGTCGGGAAGCTCGTCGAGATTAAAGCTGAATACCTCGAATCGACCCGGTAATTGATCCTGCAGTGCCTTGATCTGCTTGAGGTAGAGTTCCACCTTAGGTGCCTTCTTCGACCAGAACACCATGACGCTGAGCCGCCCTATCAGATCAGCAGGGAAGCGCAGGACTACGCCGTCCGCCCGTGTGTGATCACCGGCAAACAGCACGTCCAGCTTGCTGAAACCAAGATGCGCTCGGCGAAACTCGATGACCTTATGGTCGCCCGAGAAGCGCAGGTCCATCCTCTGGAAGATCTTTTGCTCCAGCTCGTCGGCCTCGAGTTTCTTGGCAATCAGCGCGGCCATCATCAGGCATTTCGCCTCCGCCGACGTGCCGCGGTAGCGATCGACAATCGAAGAAAGCGCCTCGGCCCGTTGTTTCCTATCTGCATTCTTGAGTGACATA
Source organism: Deltaproteobacteria bacterium (assembly GCA_003447545.1). GTDB lineage: Bacteria > Desulfobacterota > Binatia > UBA12015 > UBA12015 > UBA12015. The sequence goes on from DLYX01000143.1 coordinate 5,442, forward strand.
TCTCTGTCGGATAACAGCAGATCCGCTCCCAGGCGCAATTCGGCATACTCATCGGGTAACTTGACCAGTTTTTCACACGTTTCATAGAGAGCTTCTCGATTTCGTTCGGAGTTATCCAGCCCCAGCAATTTCTTTTGGCTCTCCAGCACGATCGCCAATACACGAACGCGGTTGGGCTCACTTAAGGATGTCTTGAGAAGGGCTTCGGCATCGCGGATGACGTTTTTACAGGCTCTGCGTTTCCTGATCGACGAGCTTGCTTTACCCACTTCGGCTAACTCTTTTTGCAAAGTGGAAATCTTAACTGTGTCTCCTGATGCCGACTGCGCTGCATCCTGACCTTGGACCGGACTCGCGCTACTGCATACCAGCAGCACTGCCAAGCACGCCCATAGGATACCGTGAGTCTGGTTGTTCCTGTTCATGTCGTTTATTCGTTCTCTTTTACTTTTATTGCAAAAAAGCGCATCAGACGAAGCCTTTCTTACTTGGTATTCGTAAGTTGGTTTGATCCAGCTGCGTTACTGCAACCTATTCCCTAAACTGAGACGATTCTGTTTTCCAAACAGCCTCATGTATTTTTTTCAGAAAATTTGCTCTTCAGGGGAGGCGGTCGAGAGCATTGTGTAGGGTGCGAAAGGGCGTTCAACACTCTGAATTCATTTCTTCCCAGCCGCTATCGCCTCTTCGAGGCTGATCATCTTTTTGGGTGGGGCCTTGGCCTTTTCGATCGTTTGGATGAGCTCCTCAATAATGTGCTTATGGAGGGGGACGTCCTTGGTGAAACCCGCACTCTTTTCCGTTTCGGGATCCGGGTTGAGGTACTTTTCAAGCGCGGCTTTGAGCCGGGGCAGGTAGGGCTTGGCGTTGGCGCCAAAGCTCTCTAGCAGAGCGATGCGGCGGGCCCGCTCCTTGCCACGCGTCGCGGTGGGGAAGGAATCGATGAGTATCTCGACCGCCTCCTGGATGTTGAGCCGTTTGAGCAGCCCGACCCCGTTCTCGGTGGTTGCGCTGCCGCCGCGGTAAACGGTGTAGCTCGGGTCGGTTCCGCGGGTGGCGTGCACAACCATGTCGGCGACATAGTGAAAATCTTCGAGCGGCATATTGGCGGCAATCAGGGCCATGCCGCTGGTTCGATTGCCGGCAGAGTGTTTGTCCGCGAGCATCTTGTTGACCGCTTTGTAGAACAAGGGCTTGTCGGTGATCAGTTTCTGCGTGTATGGGTTACCCAGTGCCGCCAGTGCTCCACCGGCTGCACGGTCGAGCTTGCCAAACGGATCATTTTCCTCCTCGTCGGCGATGACTTGCACGAGGTCGGGCCAATACTTGAGTGCGGGTTTGTGCAGCTCACCGCCTTCATAGAAATCCTTTTTGCCAAAGTTTTCCTCGGGTTCAACGTAGCGTGACCAAGCCGCCCCACCGAGCACACCAGCGGCCGCGACGCGCGTATCGAGGTCCGCATTCTTGTCACGCAAGATCGTGGCAACTTCATCAAAGATCTTAGGTGACGAATCCCACAGGCGCGTAACACCGATGAGTGAATTCGCATTCTTCTGCTTCGCCATACGTTTGCGCACAACCGCCTCGATCTCGGTGCGTTTGAACTTCAGCAGCTTCCACACCGCACTGCGCCGGACTTTTGGCGACCAGTGGGTCTCGGACACAGCCAACAACTCCTCGATCCCCATCGGGATCAGTTCGTTGAGGTACTTGTGCACCCCGAGGGTCTCATCGATCTCCTTTTTATTCAGCGTGACTGCTGGGTCGACGCCCTTGCAGGTAGTGTGAATCTTGCGCCGACCCGTGCAGAGGTTCAGGAGGTAGGCGCCGGTATTTCCCAGGCCCTCGCCTTTAGTCATCTCGTAGACGTAACCACCCTGCCAGTTGTTTTTAAGCGGGATGATCCAACTGGTCTTTTTGAAGTAGGCAGCCATGGCTTCGGGACCGGCGATGTTTGCGCCCAGGCCGGTCCACATCAGGTTGAAGAAGTGCGTGGCGTGGCCAGTTTCGAGGCCGTTGTATCCGGCCATGGCCATGCGTGAGAAGAACCTCGCGCCTTCGACATGGCCAGCTGCAGCCAGGGCAATGGCGAGCGAGGCGCTGGAGCCGTTGTTGTTATAACCCTTCGAGTTGGGTCCGCCGTTACCATAGCCGATCGCGCCCTTGTGCAGGTAAGTGCGGATGTAGTGGTTGGTGGTGCGCTCGACGGCCTCGGTGATGCGTGGTGAATCAACACCGCATTTTTTAGCCAGGACCAGCGAGATGAGGATCGGCATCGTGGGTTGGTTCATCACCCCGTAGCCGTGAGCGCGGCCCGTCAGGCTGCTGCGCATCTGGTGTCCCCAGAGGCCGGCGGCGTCCTGACCATTCGCCATCGCCTCAGTGTATCTGCGGATCGCAGGCAGAAC
>DLYX01000183.1 GCA_003447545.1 Deltaproteobacteria bacterium
TTGCGAATTGCCGCGATCCCGGGAATCGTCATCGCGCTGGACTACAGCCACTTCGGGCTCGCTTTTGCACTCTTCATTGCCGCCGGAGTCACCGACAGCCTCGACGGCGCCATCGCGCGCATGATGAAAACGCGCACGGAACTCGGGGCCTATCTCGACCCGCTCGCCGACAAGGGCCTGGTCCTGACACTCCTGATATCGTTGGCTTCCCTGGGCAAAGTACCGGAGTGGGTCGTCACCATCATCGTGACCCGAGACGTGGTCTGTCTGGGCGGGTATTCCTTGCTCTTTTTCCTGACCGGGGAGCAGATGGAGGTTCGACCGAGCTGGACAGGCAAGCTGGCCACATTTCTCCAGATTACCGGGATCGGCGGGGCGCTGCTCCTCCTATGGCAACCACAGCTCGACCTTGCAGTGATCGATCAAATCCTTCTGCAATCCGCCGCGATCGTAACTGCATTCGCAGGATCCGAGTACGTGCTCCGCGGCCTTCAGTGGTACCAGACCCGCCCCGACTAACGACAGGCCAGAGGCTTGTAATCGTGACGACAGGGCGGTCCGGCGGCATGATGAAACTCTGCCACTCCCGCATCGTCAAGCATGACCATGGTGGAGGATCGGGTGCCATACCCCTCGGTATGAATACAGATTTGGTCCGTCGGCTGTCGATCATCAACAGCCGTGAGGTGATCCGACAACACCTCCCGCAAATCGGAGCGAAGTCGAGCGCGGTCGTTGTGCTCGAGAAAGCTGTCACCAGCACGAGAAAAGAATTTCCATGAATGCGAGATGCGTGAACACTCGTGATCGTTCACGTCGAGGTTGGTGAGCACGTGAAGCCCGGGCGCCAGTTCGAGGACTTCGGTTGATGCAGCTCGGTTCTGAGCGACGTAGGCATTCCGCCCGTCGGCTACCAGGATATTGAAGGGATTATGCTGTTCAGGCGATACGCCTCGCAGGAACTCGGCGGCCACCGATGCATCCGCCAGCTTGGCGAGATCGAGACACAACTGGCCCCGAGACTCTCGCGCTTCGTCCGAGGGATGCTCGACCCGCCGATTGAGCACTCCAACCACCAGCCCCGACTCCGAGAGAGTCAGCCACGACCCGCCGGCAACCTGGTCCTGGCCGCCAAAGACCCTCGGCGACTCGGCCAGAATATGCGGATCCAGTGTCGGGCGAGCCAGAAACTCATCACGGTTCGCCGCGACCACGACCGGAAGGTCACGGAAAAGGCGGTGGTAGATCGCCAAAGTGCACATCGCGGCTCATCCTAGCGAAGCCGGGACTCCGGATCGAGTCAGCAGAGTTCTCGGCAGAACTTCCGTTGCGCCGTTCCAGATGCCACACTGTGGGCAGGAGTCACATCATGTTTGCATCGATCGAAGAGGTTATGGAGCGGTTCGCCGCCCAGCAATATATCTGCAACCGGGCTATCGCGACGGTCGTTTTCCTGGCCGCCAAAATGCGAAAGCCCATCCTCGTCGAAGGCCCGGCAGGCGTCGGCAAGACCGAACTGGCCAAGGTCGTCGCACTCGCGACTGGCCAGCCCTTGATTCGGCTGCAGTGCTACGAGGGTCTGGACGAAGCAAAGGCCCTCTATGAGTGGGAATACGGCAAGCAGCTTCTATACACCCAGCTGCTCAAGGACAAGATCAGCGATATCTTGACCGGAACGACGACCTTGGACGAAGCCGTGCAACGAATCGGCGATCAGGATGGCGTATTCTTCTCGGAACGGTTCATTCTGCCTCGGCCACTTCTCGCTGCAATCAAGTCCGAGGAACCGACGGTACTGCTGATCGACGAGATCGATAAGGCCGACGCCGAATTCGAGGCCTTCCTGCTCGAGGTCCTGAGTGACTTCCAGGTCAGCGTCCCCGAACTCGGGACCATCGAAGCTCGCTCGCGTCCTCTCGCCATCCTGACCAGCAACAATAGTCGAGAAGTCTCTGACGCGCTGAAACGTCGCTGTCTCCATCTATTCATCGACTTCCCGAACCGAGAACAAGAAGAAAAAATTGTTCGGCTCAAGGTGCCCGAGCTCGAGTCCGCTCTGGCGGAACAAGTGGTCGCCTTGGTGCAAAAGGTCCGCCGACTCGATCTGAAAAAATCACCCAGCATCAGCGAGACCCTCGACTGGGCCAAGTCCCTGGCCATCCTCAACGTCGACTCGCTTGGCGAAGAAGCCGTGCGCGATACGCTGAGCACGATTTTCAAATACGAAACCGATATCCGAAAAGCCGAAAAGGAATTGCGAGATTTCGTCGCGCGAAAGAAGGCCGCTGCTGATGCCGCAGAAAAAGCGTCCGCAGATACGACCAAAGACGATATTCTCCACTAGATTAAAGTGCAGTCACGACTCCTCGAATTTGCGGAGCTTCTCCGCCACCACGGACTGAGAATCAGTCCGGCCGAAAGCCTTGATGCTCTGGCAAGCCTCGAGATTGCGGGGCTGAGCGATCGCGAAATCATGCGCGGGGCCCTCCGCGCCACGATGATCAAACGCGCCGTGGACGTACCGGTATTCGACGACCTCTTCGACGTCTACTTCTCGGCTCTCGGGGATAGCGTCCGTGAGGCCTCCGCCAATGCCGAAGGTGCACTCGAGCAATCGCTTGAGGAGATGCGGGAACTTCTCGCCAAACTGGAGGAGATCCTTCAGGGACAGGATATGGAGCTGTCAGATATCGCGAAGGCGCTCCTGGAACAGGATGAGGGCGCTCTCGAACAACGCCTGCGAGAGGCGATGGAAGAGGCTCAGGGACAAGCGCAGGGGGAGGGCAACCTCCGATTTCGACCCGGACAGTTCGCGAACGCCCTTGGAGAAGCCTTTGGCCTTCCTACCCTGGGAGGCGAGCTCGACGGGGCTGCTGATGCGGCCGAAGAAGGTCTCGGCGATGAAGACGCCGCCAAGCTACGCGAAATGATCCGTCAGCGAATGGCCGAGATGCGCGAGATGATGAAGCGCGCGGCGAACGTCGAGAAAAGCCAGCAGCAAGGCCAGCCAAGGGACGATGCCGGTCTCGGTGAAATAGGCGAAAAGAGTTTCTACTATCTGACCGAGGATGAAATTCGTCGGATGAAGGAAGCTGTCGCCAAGCTGGCGCGCCGACTGCGCAACGTGATCGCGGTCAAACGGAACCGTGCAAAACGTGGCAACTTCGATCTCCAGCGCACGCTGCGCCACAATATCGGGTACGGCGGCATTCCGTTCGACGTGCGCTTCCAGCGAAAAAAGAAGCACAAACCACAGATCGTCGTGCTCTGCGACGTCTCTGATAGCGTGCGAAATGTTTCTCGCTTCATGCTTCAGTTTGTCTACGCCCTGCAGGACCTTTACTCGCGTGTGCGCAGCTTTGTCTTCGTGGCCGAGATCGGCGAAGTTACCGAGCTATTCGAGGAACACGAAGCGGGCAAGGCACTTGAATTGGCGCTCCGCGGGGACATCATCAACATCTTCGCGCACTCCGACTTCGGCCGTGCCTTCAAGGACTTCCACGCCGACCATTTACAAGCCATCGATCGGCGCACCACGGTGATCATTCTCGGGGATGCCCGAAACAACTATAATCTCCCCCAGGGCTGGGTGCTGCGCGATATCCAACAAAAAGCGCGTCAGGTCATCTGGCTGAACCCCGAGGGACGCACGACTTGGGGGTTCGGAGACAGTGAGATGGACCAGTACAGCCCATATTGCGACGTCGTGCAGGAGTGTCGGAATCTCAACCAGCTGTACCGGGTGATCGACGAGTTGTTGGTCGTCTGAACCCCTCGAGAAATCACAGCAAGAATGTCAGCCCCGGTTTGCTCTCAGGTTTGACCCCGACCCGGACCGTCGCTACGACTAAGGCATGGAAACGTCGGAAGCGATCCGCATGAAGGTCGGAGAATTGACCGTGGACCCGACCTCCAAAACCCCGATCGTCGTTCTGCGCGACGCCGAGAACCGCTTGAGCCTGCCGATCTGGATCGGAGGCCTCGAAGCGAACGCTGTCGCCAGTGAGCTTGAGGGGTTCAAGGTCTCACGACCACAGACACACGATCTCCTGACGAATATTTTGCAGGAGGCCTCGATCGAGGTCCTGAGCGTAGCGATCTGCGATATCCGCGAGAACACCTACCACGCCGAAATTACCCTTCGCTCCGGCGAGAACACCTGGAGCACGGATGCTCGGCCGAGCGACGCAATCGCGTTGGCCCTGAGAGCCAAATGCGAGATCTGGGTGGCCAAGCATGTTCTCGAACAATCCAGTATGGTTGCCGACGAAGACGCCGGAGCTGACAATACAAACCTGTCTTCCGTAGAGCCCGAAAAGTGGTCGGAGATCCTGCAGGATATGGGGCCCGACGATTTCAAATACAAAATGTAGTCAGAAATGACTCTCCCGACTGAAAGCATCTGATGAGCAAAAGCCAATCGAAGAAAAACTTCCGCAAAGAGATCAAGCAACCGGATGAGTTCGTCGTCCAGAGCAACCGGGCCATTCTCTGGGCGCAGGACAACCCCGACAAGCTCAAGGTCGGATTGGGAATCTTCGCGGTTGCCCTGGTCATCATCGCCGTTGTCGGAACTTGGCAGGAATCGCGAAATCAGGAGGCGGTTTCCGACTTCTACGCTGCCAGCGAAATTTACCGTGGTGAAAAATGGGAACCCGCCTTGGCCGATTTCGAGACTCTCGCGGCAAACTATGACGGCACCACCTATGGCAAGCTTGCCAATCTCTACGCCGGCAGCAGCGCCTTGCACCTGGAAAAATACGCCGATTCCATCAAATATTATGAGGCCTATCTGGCAGACAGCATCAACAGCGATGCGATCAATCAAATAGCGCGCCTCAATCTCGCGGCCGCCATGACCGGCGCCGGAGACGCCGCGGCCGCCCGCGGCCAGCTCGAGAAGGCTGCCGCTGCCTCAGGACCCGCAAACCCCGAAGTCCAGCTGGCCCTCGCCAGAAACTACGAGGATGCGGGCGACGCCGACGACGCCGTTGAGGCGTACAAAGCCTATCTCGAGGCCGCACCGCAGGGCGCTGCCGTTTCGGCCGTTCAGGCAGCCGTCGTCAATCTCGGAGGTACGCTGCCGGCACCCGCAGCGCCAAGCTTCCCCGGCAACATTCAGGTCAGTCAGCAGTAGGCTGCGCGGCGGAACGACTTCAGGCCCTCAGTCGTTCGCGGGCAAGCCCTGAGGCCCCCGTTGCGCTTGTCCGCGCGGAATCGCGAGCATTTGAAGCCCCCGGACGGGAAAAATCCCCGGAGCGAAGCCATCACAGGATCCGGGCACTGCCGACCCAATCGCCCCCGGCTTTGCGACGTCGCAATGTCTGATAAGATCCATTATGACAAATAGAAAGAATCGGACACGGCGCTCCTGACGGGCTGCTCCCCGGCCCCTTGACCTAAGGGATCCGCGTCTCCGCCGGACCGAACCCCGTGCCGACTTCAAGCGCCGAGCTCAACAGCTGGCGTCGAGTCTCGCTCAGTCCTCCGCTGGCGAATCAGGTGGATCGGGAACGTCGGCCATTCGCTCGCGTGCGGACTGAGCGTCAGCTGGCTGGATACGCGCCAAGGCGCTGCGCGTGCGAACGCTGTCCGGCTCGAGGCGCTGCAACTGCTCCAGATAACCCCGGGCCGCGAGTCGTCGATCCTCGTGCAAGGCAATCTCGGCGAGCAGCGACAGTACGGTACCATCCGCTGGATCCGCCTCACGCGCCCGAACGAGCAACTGGCGCGCGGCATCGGCTTGGCGGTTGCGATAATACAGCCGGCCCAAGGCTTTCAGCGCATCAGGATTCCAGGGAGAAAGCTTCAATGCCTCCTCATAGTGCCCCAGCGCGCTGCGTGGGCGCCCTTTCCGGACGGCTTCGCGGCCCATCCGCAGCAGATTGCGACTTTCGGCCGTAAACTCACGGACCTCGGCTGCCACGTGAAGCTCATCGTCCTCGAGAGCTGCCGACTTTAGCTTACCCTGTGGCCCGAGATAGGCTCTCACCAAGGCCAGAGACTCCTCCCGGTCCGAAACACCCAGGAAAACCCTTCCGAGAGAATCGACTGTATGATCCTCGCGGTGAATCCTGAGAAAGAGCTCCCGTCTCATACCTTCTCGAGCGGATCGAAGAGCTTGCGATATTCCACCAGCGCAAAGCGGTCGGTCATACCGGCAATATAATCAGCAATCACCCGTGGCTTGTCGCGCCCCTGGCTGATCTGGGCCACAATATGAGGCGGCATCTGCCGTGGCTCATCGAAATAGGCCTCGAAGATGCCCGTCATCACGGTCTTTGCCTTCACACCCATCCGTGTGACGCGGACATGGAGATAAAGCTGCTCCATCAGAAAATCCTTGAGCTCACGAATCTTGATGGCCATATCCTCGCTGTAGCGAGCCACGTTGGGGGTCGCCTGGCGCAGATCTGCGTTTGACGAAACTCCGCGGCGAGCGATCTCCTCTTCGACGTTCTGAATCAGATTGGAAACCATAGCGTCAAGAATACGTCGCACCGTCTGATAGCGCAGGATCGAAAACGGAGCGTCCGGCCAACGCTCCGAAGTGACCGCGAAATGCTCTCGCCACAAGGCGACATCCCCCATACGTTCGCGCTCCAGCATTCCCGACTGCAGTCCGTCATCGATATCATGACAGTTGTATGCGATCTCGTCGGCATGATCGGCGATCTGAGCCTCGAGGCTCGGCGCCAACCCCGGATCGAAGGCGCGCACCTGAGGACGATCGAACTCCGAGGAATGCTTTACGATTCCCTCGCGAACCTCCCAGCTCAAGTTCAACCCCGGGAATTCCGGATAGCGCTGTTCGAGTTTTTCCACGATCCGCAAACTCTGCGCGTTGTGTTCAAAACCACCAAATTCAGCCATCAATCCATCGAGAACACGCTCACCCGCATGCCCAAAAGGCGTATGACCCAGATCATGCGCAAGAACGACCGCTTCCGCGAGATCCTCATTGAGCCGCAGCGCACGCGCAATCGTGCGGCTGATCTGGGCGCCCTCCATCGTGTGCGTCAGCCGCGTCCGGTAGTAATCGCCCTCGTGGTTCACAAATACCTGAGTCTTGTACTCGAGCCGTCGGAACGCGGTCGAATGCACGATCCGATCGCGATCGCGCTGAAACGCCGTCCGCAGCGGATGCTCGGGCTCCGGATGGGCGCGCCCCCGGGAATCCGACGCCATCGAAGCCCATGGTGCCAGCGTATCCCGTTCTCGTTCTTCGTAATCCTCGCGTCGCATCCTTACCGACTCCTCGGCTCTGAGGATATCGCCTCCGCGGCGGCCTCTTTCTCAGCATGGCGTGCGGCGCGACTTGCGTCCACTCGCGCACCCAGCCGCCCCGAAAGGATCAGCCAGAGCGTCGAAATCACGAATGCCGCCAGCCCAACCCAGATCAGTCTCCGTACCCACTCCATCAATCTCAATCCTAACCGCCCCAACCCCCTTTCGGCAATCGCTCGGGCCCCAACCCGACGATTCATGTTGATGTTACCGGCAACACGCCGTAGAGGTCTCCACCACCCAAGGACCGTGACCCGGGAGACAAGACGATGAACGAGCCAAACTTACCGATCGAGCGCTTTCGCCGTACCTTTCTTCTGGCGCTGGTGGGCCTGATCACCGCGGCATTCCTATGGATGATTCGGCCCTTCCTGACGCCGCTTCTCCTTGCCGCGATCCTGACGGGCCTGAGCTACCCACTACAGCAGCGAATCTCCCGCTTCACCGGTGGTCGAACAGCGCTGGCAGCAGCTCTGACCATCCTGCTTCTCCTTTTGGTCGTGGTCGGTCCCCTGCTCGCCTTTCTCGGCGTCGTTGCAAATCAGGCAGGAGACGTCACCGCCTCGATCACACCCTGGTTGCAAGAGCAGTTGGCGGCGTCCAAGGAAGGGAATCTCAGCGCAAGATTTCCCCTCCCGGAATTTCTCGCTCCCTATCAGGCCCAAATCTACTCCAAGCTGGGTGAGCTGACCTCCCTCGTCGGGCAATTCCTTTTCGCTACCGTCACCGCAGCCACGCGCGGGACGGCCAGCTTCCTCTTTGCGCTCTTCATCATGCTCTACTCCATGTTTTTCTTCCTTCGCGACGGCGAGAGCCTCCTCAAGCAAGTGCTCTACTACATTCCGCTGCGCACACAGGACGAGCTTCGCATGGTCGAGAAGTTCGTCTCCATCACACGAGCAACTCTCAAGGGTTCTCTCGTGATCGGTGTTCTTCAGGGCGCCTTGGCAGGAAGTGCCTTTGCCGTCTCGGGCGTTCCGGCCGCAGCTTTCTGGGGGACCGTGATGGCCGTGCTGTCAACGATCCCCGGCCTCGGGGCGGCACTGGTCTGGGTGCCGGCCGCTGGATGGCTCTATGTGAGCGGTCACACAGGTGCGGCCGCGGGCCTGACGGTCTGGTGCCTCACGGTCGTCAGCATGGTCGACAACGTGGTGAGGCCTCGCGTCGTGGGTCGCGATACGCAGATGTCGGATCTTATGATCATGCTCTCGACGCTCGGCGGCCTCCTCTTGTTCGGAGCAACGGGCCTCCTGGTCGGCCCGATCCTTGCGGGACTCTTTGTCACCGTCTGGGAAATCTATGGCGAGGCATTTGCGAGCTACCTGCCGGAAGTTCACCTCACGCGAGACAACGTTCCCAAATCGGCGGACGGCTCTGCCCCTGACGCGGCCGATCCCCCGAGATCCTGAACGGAAGCGCCCACGAGGACAACGCCCGGTAGCGTCGCCACGACCACTCCTGTCCTAGGTTCCAAGCCCTAATTTCGGTTGCCAATGAGGGGTGCGTTGGATAACCTTCGCTTTGTGCGAGGGGTGCCCAACTGCCGACTTCTTGAGCAGGAGCAACCGCCGAAACCGGGCAGCAGTCGCCCTGCCCCCAGGAAAGAATAGGACGAATCAATGGCTTGGGACTTTTCTACGGATCCGGAATTTCAGGAGAAACTCGACTGGGTTGCAAAATTTTGCCGGGAGGAAATCGAACCTCTCGACCTGATTTTCCCATACGCCGTCCGCTCGAAAGATCCCAAGATCAAAGCACTCGTCAAGCCGTTACAGGATCAGGTCAAGGCTCAAGGCCTCTGGGCACTCTTTCTGGATGAGGACCTCGGCGGACCGGGATTCGGGCAGCTCAAACTCGGTCTGATCAACGAAATTCTCGGTCGCTACGGCTCAGCCCCGCAGATCTTCGGCGCCGCGGCACCCGACACCGGCAACATGGAAATGCTGGCGGCCTACGGCACCGAGGAACAGAAGGAACGTTGGCTCACGCCGATGCTGAACCAGGAACTCTGGTCCGCCTATTCCATGACCGAACCCCAAGGCGGCTCGGACCCTCGGCTCTTCAAAACCTTCGCGGAACGTGACGGCGACGAATGGGTCATCAACGGCGAGAAGTGGTTCACAAGCGCCGGGCGCGTAGCCGATATCCTTTTTGTGATGTGCACCAACGGCATGTTTGTCGTCCCCCGCAAAAGTCCGGGCGTCGAAATCATGCCCGAGCCGCGCTCCCACAACCACATCAAGTACACCGACGTTCGGGTTCCGGCGGATCACCTGCTCGGCCCGGAAGACGGTGCACGCGTCCTCGCGCAGCGCCGACTTGGAGGCGGTCGAATCCACCATGCGATGCGTACGATCGCGCAGTGCAAGCTGGCGTTCGACATGATGTGCGAGCGAGCACTCAGCCGAGAGTCACACGGCAAGGTCATCGGCGAGCATCAAATGGTTCAGGAGAAGATCGCCGAGTCCTACGCATCGATTCAAATGCTGCGACTATTCGTTCTCGAGACAGCCTGGAAGATCGACAACTCGAGCACCCAAGAGACTCGGACCGATATCGCCGCGGTAAAATATACAATGGCCAAAGTGCTGCGCGAGGTATCTTTCAACGCGCTTCATATTCTCGGATCATTGGGGACCACCAACCTCACCCCGATCCAGGCGATGTATGCTGCGGCCCCCACCATGGGTATCGCTGACGGTGTCGACGAGGTTCATAAGGCCACAGTCGCTCGCAATGTCCTGAAATCCTACACACCCCATGAGGGCTTTTTCCCAACAGAGTATTTCCCTGCCAAAAGAGAAGCCGCGTGGGAGAAGTACGAGCCCAAATTCGTCGCAGACCCCCAGCTCCGCGAAATGGCCGAGGGTTACGCAAAATATATCGCCTCGCGGACCTGATTTTTCAACGCGG
>DLYX01000594.1:0-393 GCA_003447545.1 Deltaproteobacteria bacterium
AACTCATCATTCACTGGTGGGTTTTTCATTTCCTCCATCCAGACGGTGAGGAAGCCGTGCATCTTTCGGGTGCGGTGATGCATGTTGAGATGGCTGATGGCAGCGAGCTCGACCTCCTGGCCTGACAACTCTTTGGCCATTGCCGGTGAGAGCAACGCGCCACGAGGTCGCCCGCCCTGCCCACGTCGAATACGCGCACGGCCATGGGCAACCGACTTGCCGTTGATATAAACTGTCGGGCCGTTACCGACACCCACATGGGACACCCCGCCGAAGAGGATCCGGTAGCTGTGGCCTTCCTTCACGGGTGGAAACTTAAACTTACCCTTCACCATCAGAACTTCCTTCTCCCACAGGGTCTTCATCGGATCAGAGCAGCGGCAGATCGGGTTG
>DLYX01000594.1:781-5972 GCA_003447545.1 Deltaproteobacteria bacterium
GGCGCCTGGCCGATCTTCCAACCTGCCTTTGTTGGATCAAAATCAGATGAGGTCCATTTCTCCATCCCGTTAGGAAATGTTAGCTTGCGCGTGCGGTCGCCGCCCGGGGTCCATGGTTTCTTTTCTGCGGGGTCGAAATTATGGTAATACCACTTCATCTCGTTGCGTTCGGGGCCGAAGTTATGCCAGTCGTAATCAGAAACTCCGGCCTTGCGGTAGAGTCCGGCGAGCTCACCTAATCGACTATGGGGATTTCCTCCTTTGGTTAATTCATTTTGCAGACTGCCGAGATTTCGGGAAACGAATTCGGGCACTAACTGCTCAAGGATAATCGGTTTGATGACGACTTTTAACTCGGGTGAGAAGGTGGAGTAATCGGCCGAGATGTAGTTTTGTTTATATGGTAGAGCCTCCTGAGGGTTGCGCTCCTTGGCTACCTGATAGAGTGCGTTAAAACCATCAGGCGCGGCCATGATTTGCTGAGCAATCGTTCTCAGCGAGATGGGGAGGACATACCGCTGCATATCACCCTTGAGCTGCTCGGCTGTAGCATCACCAGCGGGTGGTGTGATCTCGGCTGGGAAATCGGAGTAGGCTTGGGTGAGCATCGAACGTCCTGCCTGCTGCACCTTGGGACTGGCGCTCTTAAGGAGAGTGGTGATTTCGCGGATCGGATTGGTGGCGGGAGCGCGGGTGTTGTGGACCACCATGTCGCCAATCTTTGGAAGGATCTTTGCGTAATAGGCATCGTCAACCGCTAGAGGTGCCAGAGCTTGCAGGGCCGCATGTTGCAGCCACCACTCATCGTGGGCGAGAAAGAACAGGAGGCGGTCGAGGTGGGGTGCTACTTTTTCCTTGGGAAGAACACTGACCACCCGCAGGGCATTTTCTATCACCCACCAGGATTCCTTGGGGTCGTTCAGCATGGCAATCACCAGATCCGCCATCTCGTCGGTTAGTCGTTCGGGTGGCAGGATATGGGTGCCCTTGTGGACCGAGTGAATCACCGAGAGAGCGGCACGCCGGACACGGGCGTCTTTGTGTTTGAGCATGGCAATAACCTGTTTGTCTTGCTCATTGCGTTTAACATAGCCGGCACCGATTTCCCGGCGGACTTCGTGGTCCGGGTGGAGGCAGTATTTCAAACCTAACTCCTTGGTGTCTTCAGTGCGCCTGAAGAGGCGTTCAATCCCGTTGATCGGGCCGCCTTCAATACTGTCGTCGAAGGTCGGTATTTTGCCTGCTGCATCGACTGCGGGGGTGGTCTTGCAGAAATCATGATCCGCCTCGGTGCCCCAGGGAATGGCGGGGAGTTGATAGGGTTTCGACCACTTGGTGCGGGGCGCACCGGTTAGGCGCAGTGTCTTACGGGGCACGGTGTACTGCATCGCCATCATCTGCCCCCAGGTGGAGGGGCTGTCATAGCGATTGCCGCCGCTGAGGAGGCCGAAAGAGCCGTCGAAGCGGCGAGACATCTCAAGGTGCCACTGGCGGCCGTCCATAAACGAGCGGTACTTTACCGGCTGCTTTTCATAGAGAAAACCCATGGCCGGGCCGCGCCACACCTCGCCGATACCGCCACCGGTGTGTCCGGTGAGCATGTAGTTGGTGCCGTAGAACCCGCGCATGGCGCTGGTGTCACGAGCCTTGGCGTAAACCGATTTCTCCCCATCGGGGGTGAGGGATGCTGCCGCGGCCATGGTGAATGCTAGGGCTCCGGTCTTGCCGTTATCGATAAAGTAAGTCTCGGGAAAGTGGTCACCGTAGGGAACACTGCCCTTACCGGCGAAGCGATAGAACTGCTTGAGGGACGCTAGCAGGATTTTTTCATCCACCTCGACGCCGCACTCCTTGGCAAGCATCAGAAAAGTCGGACCATGGATCCCAGCGGCATTCAATTGACCGCCTGCCATGTAGCCAAAAACCAATCCACCCCGACCACTCCAGCCGCCGTTAAACATGGTGCCTGCGACGTGGTTGGCGAGTTTCTGAATCACCGGGAGGATCGTTGGGTCACCGGTGCGCAGGTAGTACTCGGCGAGGGGGATGGCCGCCGATCCAAAGACCCAGGGTTTAAGTAAAATTTCGTCCTCATTCTTGTATTGTTCGACCACCTGCTTGATCCAGCCGCGAACGTGCTCAAGATCGCTTTCATCTCCGGTGGAGAGAAGGAAGGTCATGCCGAAGCCGTTGAGCGATTTCCACCCTTGGGTATCGAGGTCATAACTCCCCTTGGTCTTCACCCACTCCGCCATATCACGAACGATTTTGTCGGATTTTTTACAATGCAGCGGCCAGGTCTTGCTGTAGGCTCCGAGCACCGGGATTTGAACGACGACCTTCGAGGCTGCGGCCTTCTCATCCTCTTTGATGACAAAGGTGATCTTGCCATCGGATGCCTCGGCATCGGTGATGATCTTTGCCAACTGGATCCGGGGGTCGATATCCTTGAGAACCTGGCCATTGATACTCTCGATCTTTTGGCCAGTTTTTAATTTTCCTGTGGCTTCGGCGGGAGAGCCCTCCTCCACCTTGCCGACATACATCTGAAAGGGTGGCAGGCGCAACTCGATGCTCATGCCCACCGGACCAAATCGGTCAATAAACTGCTTGTGGGAATTTTCCTGAGCGTTGGTGAAATTAAACAGGACCGGTTCTTTGTAGAACGAGGCTTTTTTCTCGGCGGCGATGGCAGTGCTAGTGATGGTGGCGGCAGAGGCGACCAGTGCTACACCAAGAGCGATGCTTGATAAGCTGATATTCATGGGTGTGATTATTCTTTAGCGGCTGCTTTTTTCACCTCCTCGACGCTGATCATCTTGCGAGGTGTTTCTGAGGCTTCGATGATCTTGATGATTTCATCGGCTTGCTTACCTAACAACTCCTTCAGCTGAGGGATGGCATACTTGGCTTCTGCGCCGAAGGTCTTGAGCAGTTTGACGCGATTTCTAACACGTGGACCACCTCGACCGGTCGGTTCTTTGATGGTGTTGACGGTTAGATCGATGACCTCCTTGACGTTATGGCGGTTGAGGATGTCCAGCCCTTGCCTACGGCCGTTTGGAGCGTAGGCGATATAGCTGCGATCCTTGTCCTCGATGATGTAAACGATTTTGTCGACCATACGCGGCAGGTCCTCCCTCGGAATATTCTGGATCAAGTCCATACCTGCACCGCGACCCACCATGTTTTTGTGATCGAGCAGCTTGTTGACGCATTGGTAGAATAGGTCTTTATCGAGCTTCAATACGTAGGGGTCGGGGCCGAGGATTTTGACCAGGGCGACACCGAGATCGCGGTCGAGATTTCCGAACGGGTCGTAGGGTTTATCCGCGATCAGCACCTTGAGTAATTCGGGGCCGTAGGGTTTTGCTTCCTCCATGTGGGCGAGCTTTTGGGCGGCGAGCTGGCGGACCCAGAGGTTGTCTTTATCGTTCTTAATGATATCGACGAGCGCCTTGGCAGCAGAGGTGATTTTGAGATTTGCTATGGCGTGAATCGCCCCGATGCGTTGGTTTTGGTCGCCCTCGGCTAGTAGTTTTATCACCTGATCGGTAACATCTGCGTCGAGGATGGCGAGGTGCTGCGCTGCTCTCAGTCGCATGCGGGGGAATGGGCTGCCGAGCAGGGTGAGTAGTGATTCGGCATCGTGCTGGGACTCACCGATGACTCCTGCCACAGGACTATCCGATGCCGCCTTGCCGGTGAGCCAGAGCGACTTGTCCATGCTTTTGCCGGTGATGTGGATGGCACGTCTGCCCGCGCTGTAGTTCATCAGATAGGTCGCCGTGTCGCAGAGCTTTCCCTGTTTTGGGTTCACACCCCAGGCTAACATGCCGACGAATCGACCGTCCCATGCCCGGGTGATGGTGCGTAGCCAGTGGATCTTTTTGTTATACGCGGTGGTGACTTCCGGGCCGGCGACATTGGTGCCGAGTCCTGACCAGAGGATGTTCCACCACGGGCCGGTGTGGCCTGTTAGTATTTCATCGGATGCGGTCGCGGACGCCCTGGAGTAGAATTGTGCGCCTTCCTTGTTGCCGATGAGTGCAAAGGCGATGGCGATCGAGCCGCTGGTGCCGTTGTTAGTATGGTGTTGTTCGTAAGGAGCGTGGCAACCGTAGGGAAGCGCACCTTTGCCAATCCAATTGCTGTAGAACTTATGTGTTTTTTCCACGGCGGCTCGGACTTCGGGGTGCTTGATTCCGCACTTCTCAGCGAGAATCAATGACATCCACAAGGTGACCGAGGTTTGGTTGATCGCGCCGTAACCATTGAGTCGACCGTGCAGTTGGCCAAAATTATTATCGGGGTTCGCCAGCCTGTGGTTCCAGAGTCCTGCGGAGTCCTGCCCTTGGGCGATGGTCAGGGCGTGCTGCTTGATGGCAGGGAGAACGTATTTGTCCCCGGTGAGTAGGTAATATTCGGTGAGGATCAGCGTTTGGTAGGCGAAATACCAACAGACGTAGCCCTTGCTCTTTATCGAGACGCCACTATCTGGACCGGCAAACTTGCTCGCCCGAAGGACCTTGCCGACGTGATCGATGTATTTTTTTTCACCGGTAGCCAACAACCCTAACAGACCCGATTTTAGGATGCCTATATTCCCTGTTTCGACAAGGTAGTCTGCCGTTTGGGTGATGATGGCGTTGGTCTTAGGGCAGTTGATGGGAGCGGTCGGGCTGTAGCTGCCAAGCACCTTGAGCTGGAGTTCGATGGCGAGGTCTTTGGCTGGAGCACTTTCCACACCCTCTGCACCTTCTACAGCGGGTCGTTTGATTTTGAGTTTTAAAATCCCACCGCCCTGTTTGCTCTCCGCGTGATCGATGGCTTTAGCGAAGAGCTCGAAGTCATGGCCGGCGACCGGTTTTCCTCCGACCTCCAGAATTTCGTCGCCGATCTGTAATTTACCGTCTGCGGGTGAGCCTTTTTCGACCACGTCGATCACGAGTTTATCGGGGTAGCTTTTGGCAAAAAATCCGGTTGGTCCGTAGTGATAGAGTCCACCTGGAGTCGGCGGCATCCGGAGGTGGACCGATAAGGTATTGCCTTTGCCGTCGCGCATGCTGGGGCGCTCGACGGTGATTACCAGATGCCAGTCCCAGTCGCGGCCGAGTCGGAAGATCCGTTTGTAAACCATCGCCCTGATATCGTTCCCGAGCCCCCGGTGCTGAAGCCCGCGGACCAGATC
>DLYX01000351.1 GCA_003447545.1 Deltaproteobacteria bacterium
TGAAACGTATCGAAGAAACACAGGATACCCTGCGAGCCTTCTGTCAGGTGGGGGATCCGGATATCCTGCTCGCCGAGGCCGCCAACGCCGATGACCGATTGGCCCGAGGCAAGGGACGCCTTCTGGAGGGAATCCCTCTGGGGGTCAAGGAACTTGAAGATGCACTCGGGTTCCGGTCGACAAATGGATCGATTCCATTTCGTGATGATTTCGCCGAACAGGACTCCGTCCAGGTCGACCGACTCAAGACTGCCGGGGCGATCGTTGTGGGGAAAACCAACGCTCCGGAATTCGGCCATACAGCGATCACGAAAAACCTTCTTTTCGGCGCCTCTCACAATCCCTGGGATCTGGATTGGACACCGGGCGGTTCCAGCGGCGGTTCGTCGGCCGCAATTGCCGGTGGTGTCCTTCCTCTGGCCACCGGCAGCGATGGCGGGGGGTCGATCCGAATCCCTGCATCGTTTACCGGATGCTTTGGCTTGAAGGTCAGCTACGGAAGAATCCCCAACGGCCCGGAGCGCCATTGGATCATGGGCGATACGGCTGTGCATGGCCCACTGACTCGCACCGTCGAAGATGCCGCGCTTCACCTCGATATCGCCGCCGGCGTCCACCCCGCCGACCCCAACTCCCTGCCGCGCCCCGCCCACTCCTACCGCGACATTTTACGCGACCTTCCGCCCAAACTACGGATCGGTTACTCACCGGATCTGGGCTACGCCGTCGTCCAGTCCGACGTTGCCCGCGTCGCCGCCGAAGCCGCGCAGGCCTTCGCCGAACTCGGCCATGATGTCGAGTCGATCATCGACGGCCCCCCCGAGCCAGGACTGGATTGGGGCTTCAGCGGTGCCTTTGAGTTGCTCGGTCGACTCGAACCGCTGCTGGCAGATCATGAACAGGACTTTGGTCGAAACTTCATTCAGGGCGTAAAGACCGGTGCGGGCATGACGCCCAAGGCCTGGAGCGAGATGCGTCTGCGCCGGGAAGAGCTGAATCGCTGGTGTGGCGATATCTTCGAACGTTTCGATCTCCTCCTGACACCGACCGTCCCCTATGATCCGCCTCCTGCACGCGGACCGCTATGGAGAGAGACCGAGGGTCGCAAACAGCCCGCTGCCAACGTTGGCAGCTTCACCATGCCGTTCAATCTCTCCTGGCATCCGGCAGCTACCGTCCGAGCCGGCTTGTCCGATCTGGGGCTTCCTGTCGGTCTGCAAATTGTCGGACCGCGACACCGTGACGATCTGGTCCTGCAGGCAAGTTATGCCTTCGAGCAGGCGCGTCCATGGGCCCATCATTGGCCTGACATCTGAGCTGTTTTCCGCAGGCAACGAATCACATATTTTTGAGACGCTCGGTCAAGGTGGCCATCGAAGCAAAATCGGCAGAACCACGGCCGGTGAAATTCCCTCCCATATTCGCCAGCACGAAATGGCGACAACCGGCGTCCACGAGCGGGGCGACGGCATCGGCAATCTGATCCGGAGAACCGAAATAATATTGCTCCAGAAGCAATTCCGGCGTCATACGCTCCATCGCTGTCTCGACCAACTCACGAGGAGTCGCGGCCGGGACCAACTCGATTTGTCCGGCGAAATCGTCGCCCATCGGATGGTCCAGTCCGTGCTTGCGCCATACGGCGCCCGCGAGGCCCAGTGTATTGTAGGCAACGTAGAGACTTTGCATCGCCTGCTCGATCACGGGACCTCGGTCATCACCCAGAACCAGAAGCATGGTCTGAGTCGCCATGAAGTGTTTCATCGAGCGGCCCGCATCCTCACCTGCTGCGTGGATCACCTGTAGACGCCGCGCATACTCCTCGGCATCCACTGGCTGACCGGGCAACCAGCCATCGCCGTATCGCCCTGTGAGCCCCAGCATGCGGGGTGCGTGGGAGCCGATATAGACCGGGGGCGGACGACCCTCCCAAAGCGGCAAATCAAAAACCGCTCCATCGAGTTGATAGTAGCGACCCGAATACTCGAGCGGCTTTCCCTCGCTCGCAAAAAGTAGTTGCAAGACCTCGAGAGCCTCTTCCAATCGGGCCACTCGCATCCGGGAGGGGAGACCATACGGTTCGGTATTCTCGCGCAGGCCGTTGCCAATCCCCAGAATGGTGCGTCCTTCCGAGAGATGGTCGAGAGTGACGAAGGTCTGGGCCAGCGAAACCGGATGCCGTCGGATTGGTTCAGTGACCGATGTTCCGATCTGCATCGCCGGGAATTTGGCCGCAATATGGGCCATCACAGGGACCGGATCAAAAAGCGCGTCTCCGGAGTGAATCACACCAGCAGCAGCGGTATGCTCCGGCGTCCAAAGCCATTTGGGGGCGAATCCCATAAAATGGTCCGGAAACCAGATCGTGTCGGCACCCATCTGGGCCGCCTGCTGGACGGAAAAATTTGAGACAAAAAATGGCGCCAGACATCCGTCCTGATAGCCAACCGTTACTCCCCGCATCTTATCGCTCCTTACCGCCGCCACCGTCTACCGGGAGCGTCACCGCCGTCAAATAGCGCGCTTCTTCACTCGCGAGAAATACCGCGACTGGCGCAATATCAGCATCACAATCTCCGAAGCGTCGCAGAGGGATCATCGCCGCCTGCGCCGCCGCCACCTTCGGATAGGCCTCCGCCCACCCCGCCATACTTGGAGACAACGCGATCGGGCGGATCATATTCACTCGAATACCGTCGCGTCCCCACTCGAGCGCCAGCGATCGGCTCAGTCCCCGGATTCCTTCTTTCGCTGCAGCATAAACCGCGTTGCCGGCCATTCCCTCACTACCGGCACTCGAAGCGAAGTTGATCACCGAAGCAGATTCGCTCGCCTTCAAGTGCGGATAGGCGGCTCGGCAAATCCGAAACACACTCCCCAGACAGACGTCCATCGTCCGCGCATAAAGCTCTTCGGAAGCATCCGCGACGGTCGGCCCGACCTCGGCCCAGGCTGCCGCGTTGACCACAATATCCAGCCCGCCAAAAGCCTCAACTGTATCAGAGACCATGGCCTCGCAATCCTCGACTCGTCCGACATCACCCGGAAGAGAGAGTCCTCGGCCGCCCAGGTCTTCGAGCGCCGCCGCGGTACTTGCCGCGCCCTCGGGTACCAGATCCGCCACCGCGACCGACGCGCCCTCACGAGCAAAAGCGAGTGCGATCGATTTCCCGATGCCCTGCGCCCCCCCGGTCACCAACGCATTTTTCCCCGTCAATCTCTTCATTCTATGCCCTCCTCCACCAAACCGATCCACGCCGCAACAGCGATTGTCGCTTCATCGTTGACAACCTGCACAGGTCAGGGGAAGTCTCAAACCGGTCAATCGATTGAATACCGAGGAGAGACAACCATGACGCGCCGAGGCAAAACCGCAGATGTGGACCCTGTCACCACCCAAATCATTCGGGGGTTCATGGAAACCGTCGCCTTCGAAATGGCCACCCACGTATCGCTCACAGCCACAACGCCGATTCTCAATCAATCCAACGAAAGAAATGCGACAATTCTGGATGCGCGGGGCTGCCTTGCCGCACTCTCGGTCGGCATTCCTCAATTCATGCTCTCGAGCACGCTGCCGGTAAAATTCGCGCTCGATTTCTTTGCCGAGGAAGGGCTCCACGAAGGCGACGTGCTGCTGAGCAATGATCCCTATCACGGTGGCGGCCATCTCCCTGACTACAACATTTATGCCCCCGTCTTCCACAAGGGTGAGTTAGTTCTGATCGCCTCGATCCAATGCCACCATGCGGACACCGGAGGCGGCGCGCCTGGTGGCTACAACGTGGATGCCCTCGACATCTGGGCCGAGGGTGTCCGATTCCCGGCGATCAAAGTCATCGATCGCGGAGTCGAGCGCAAGGACATCCTCTATATGCTCGAGACCAACAATCGGACGCCGACTTTTTCCGGTGATATTCGCGCTCAAATCGGTGCGGCACAAATTGGGGCCCGTCGCCTCGGGGAGCTTTGCGAACGTTACGGCAACTTTACCGTCAGGCAATCCGTGGATGCCATGGTTGCTTACGCCAAAAAAAGATTCCGAGCCGAAGTCGCCAGCTGGCCCGATGGCGTCTACGAATCCGATACGTGGGTGGACCACGACCCCAAAGGCAACCCCGACATTCACGTCCACTGCAAGATCACGATTCGCGGGTCTTCGATCACGATCGACTTCACGGGTTCGGATGACCGGCCGGAAATTCAGGCCTACTCCACCTTTGGCAATACGCGAGGCTACGTCGTCGCCCAACTGGCGTCCATGATGCCGGCAGATATTCCGAAGAACGAGGGTTTTTTTGATTCCATTGATTTGATCGTCCCGGAAGATTGCTGCCTCAACCCCAAAGAGGGTCGTTCCGTAGCCGCCGGCACACATCATCCGGGAACCGAGGTCGGTGAAGCGATCGCGAAAGCTTTGGCGCAAGCCGTGCCGGCCAAAGCCTGCCCGCAGGTCTATAAAATGGGGATGCCTACGGTGATCTTCGGAGAACATCCGGATACAGGCGAGACTTTTATCGACCATTCTGTCGATACATTTGCAGCCTACTGCGGGGCCTGTGAGGGACAGGACGGTTGGGGCGCGATGAATGTCAGCTTTGGAAACCTCATCCGCGCGACGGCCGAAATCAACGAATCCATTTTCCCCTCACGACAACTCTGGCGAGACTATCTCACGGATTCCGGTGGCCCCGGCGAATTCCGTGGCGGCTGCGGCAGCCTTTATCGCAAACAGGTTCTCGTCCCCGCAACTGTCTACACCTACGTCGTTGGACGAAAGTACCCCATGCCGGGAATCGCCGGAGGACACGACGGAGCCGCCAACCACCTGCTCACAAAAGTCGTCCGACGCGGCGAAGGACAAGAGGTCGGGATCCTGTCCGAGCAGGTGCCCCACCAGCCTGGCGAGTGTTACGAATATTATTATGGCGGCGGAGGAGGATGGGGCGACCCGCTGGCGCGACCACCTGAAAAAGTACTGGAGGATGTGCTCGACGAATACGTCTCGGTTCGGGCCGCGCGCAAGGACTACGGCGTCGTCTTGCGCGGCTCTCTCGAAAATCTCACGCTGAAAATCGATCGAACGAAAACCGCAGAGTTACGCAAAGCCATGCATGCCAAACAGGCGGGTGTCGCATGAGCACCCCCCGGAGCAACCAGAAAAAGAAGCGAGCAGGCGCAGCCGGCTACCGAATCGGCGTGGATGTGGGGGGCACCTTTACCGATCTGGTTCTCGTACGACCGGACCAGTCTATTCACATCGACAAAACCGCCACGACACCGCAGGACCAAAGCCGGGGCGTCATGGAAGGACTCCGTCGGCTCGCAGAACACGAGGGGATCTCCTTGCCCGATCTCCTGTGCCAGACGGACCGTATCGTGCACGGCACCACCACCGCCGACAATACCTTGATCCAGATGAATGGTGCGCGAACGGGTCTGATTACCAGCGAAGGCCACCGTGATGAAATCGAGCTTCGGCGCGGATTCAAGGAAAACATCTGGGACCCGGGACTACCCCCGCCCACGCCGATCGCGCGACGCCGAGAGCGCTACGGAGTTCCCGAGCGCCTCGACCACAAAGGAGCCATCGTGGACGCGCTCGACGAGACCGCCGTTCGGCGGGCCATGCGTCGGATGAAAAAGCAGGAGGTCGAATCGCTCGCCGTCGTCTTCCTCTTCTCCTTTCTCGATGGAACCCACGAAAGCCGGGTCCGGGAGATTGCGCGCGAGGAATTGCCGGGCGTCGACATTTCCCTCTCGCACGAGGTGCTGGCCAAAGCGCCCGAATTCGAGAGGACCTCCACCACCCTCGTCAATGCCTTTGTATCCCCTGTAATACGAAGGTACCTCGGGAACCTGCAGCAGGAACTGGCCGAACAGGGCTTTCCCCACCAACTGTTGATGATCCAATCAAATGGCGGCTTGATGACAGCCGACTGGGTCGCCGATCGCGCGGTCAGCGTGCTTGGCTCCGGTCCCGCAGGCGGCGTGATCGCCGCCTGCCATATGGCTGCAACCGCGAATATCCGGGACTTCATCTCGGTCGATATGGGTGGCACCAGCTACGACGTCTGTCTGGTCCGCGACGGACAGCCCGCTGTTGAATCTTCGTGGAACTGGCATCATCGCTATCTCATCGGGTTGCCCATGGTGGACGTCCAGTCGGTAGGCGCCGGAGGTGGATCGATTGCCAGCGTGGTCGCAGGAGCTCTGCATGTCGGACCGGAAAGCGCTGGCGCGGAACCAGGACCGATTTGCTATCGCCGCGGGGGCGATCGGCCGACGGTGACGGACGCCAATGCGGTCTTGGGCTACCTGAACCCGGACTTCTTCTACGGGGGCGAACTCTCTCTGGATGTGGAAGGTGCACGCAAGGCCATCGACGAGCAAATCCGAAAACCGCTTGGCTTGGCTTCGGTCGAAGAAGCCGCTCTCGGGATCTTCCGTCTCGTCAATGCGAATATGGCGAACGCCATTCAGCGCGTCTCGGCGAGTCAGGGCGTCGACGCACGCAAGCTGCCGCTGGTGGCTTTCGGAGGCAACGGCGCACTGCACGCTGGTATGCAGGCTCGAGAACTCGGAATTCGAAAAATCCTGATACCTAAAAGTGCACCAACCTTTTCGGCTCTGGGTCTTCTCCTCACCGACCCCAAGATCATCGAACTCCGGTCCTGCATCACCCCGATGGCCCGTGCCGATTGCCGCGAACTACAACGATTGTTCCGGGAAATGCAGGCCGAATCCAAAGCTGCCCTTCGATCGGCCGGCTTCTCGACAGCCAAGGCCGACTTCGATCGCGTGGCTCATATCTGCTACCCCGGGCAGACTTTCGACCTGAAAGTTCCTCTTCGCGGCAACGGTACCTTCAACCGAGCCGCTCTCAAATCTCTGGTCGAGGACTTTCACGCCTTGCACGAAAAGCTGCATACTTACGCATCGCGTGATCAGGGACCGATCCTTCGGGCGATCGGGGTGGAGGCCCGGGCCGGGAGCGAAAAGCCTCGCCTGACCCGCTTGCCCGGTTCCGGAAAACCCGCCCGCGCAAAGGAAAAGCGCCGGACCTTCCTCGAGGGGCGTTGGGTCTCGACACCCATCTACGACGGAGAAAGTCTGAAGGCCCGGCAAAAGATTGCGGGGCCGGCGATCATCGAGGAACGCCTCACAACCGTGGTGATCTACCGGGGCCAGACCGCTCGACTCGACGCTAACGGGATTTACCACATCGAATAGCGCCCCTCAGTCGTCGGCACGTAATCGCGTCAAGATCTCGCGTGTCGAGGCACTTTTATTCAAGGTATAAAAATGAACTCCCGGGGCGCCCCCCTTGAGTAGATCGCGGCATTGCTGCAACGCGTGCTCGACGCCGATCTCCAGAACGGCAGCCTCGTCATCGCCGGCCTCCTCCAGCGCCCGAAGCAAATCTGCCGGCAAAGCCGCGCCACACATATCGGTGAACCGTTTCACCTGGCCGAGGTTCGTCACCGGCATAATCCCGGGGAGAACAGGGACTTCGATTCCAGCCTGACGAACTTGTGTCAGGAAAGAAAAGTAATCCTGATTGTCGAAAAAAAGTTGGCTCACCAAAAAATCAGTGCCCGCCCCCACTTTGGCTCGGAGATGGCCAAGGTCCGTCTCCGCGTCCGGGGCGTCGGGATGGACTTCCGGATAAGCCGCGCCGCCAATGCAGAACCCTCCCCGCTTTCGAATCAATGCCACCAGATCCGCGGCATGTGCAAAGCCACCTCGCGTGGCCTGAAAGTCCGTTCCCGGTGGGGGATCCCCGCGCAACGCCAAAACATTTTCGATCCCCACAGACGCCAAATCGTCAAGAACGGATGAAAGCTCCTCGCGGGTATGGCCGACACAGGTGAGGTGAGCCATCGCCTCGATCCCGATCCGGTTCTTGATCTCACTGACGATCTCGATGACCTGACCGCGGTTGGATCCCATCGCGCCATAGGTCACGGAAACGTAGGCTGGGTCGAGCGGTTTCAGCTCATCGATCGTGCCCACAAGCGCTTCTCGGCCCGCATCTGTCTTGGGCGGAAAAAACTCAAAAGAGAACACGGGATCTGGTCGGGCGAGTATCTGATCGATGCGCACACCTCCACCGTAGAGAACACCACCGCCCTTGCGCAATCGCTTTGCCTCGATGGTTCCAACTCTCTCCATCCGGAAAACCGGATGGAGAGTTGGACGAAGGACCTCGAATCCTGAATAGTTCGTCCCATGAAGCGCGGTTTTTGGCTCGGCACCGCTTGCGGCGTCCTTCTTTCAGTTCTGCTGGGCCTTGGCGCCGCAGCCCTGCCACAGACCCCGACCTGGACATTGGTTCGGCTGACCCAGGCCATCGATACTCGCAATACGACCGAAATCTCGAGATTGATCGATTTTACAGCCGTCGCTCAGCGGGGCCTGAACGAAATCGCCCGGGGCGATCTGCAGACCAGCGAAGGTTTCGGCATTGGCGCCATCGCCCTGACCCTGATCGAGGGCGGACGCATACGGACAATCTTCGACGATCCTGTCGAGCCAGCCTCGATTACCCCGAGCGAATTTGCTCATGCCTGGTGGGGGATGAGACGCGATGGGCCATTTGCCCGGCTCACTTTGACGCCAAAAGGCCTGCCAGTTGACCTCACGTTGGCACCGGGCCCTGGTGGGCGATGGCGCATCGTCGGCATTGAACCTCTCGCAGGGCTTCTGCGACTGGAGTCATCCAATCCTTGATCCGGCCTCGGCAAGCGCAACCCCTACCGAGTTCGGATCAGCTCGCTCGTTTTGGCATCAACTCCCAGATATCCATGCACAAAAGAACTCGAGGGTCATATTTGATCCGACCCTTGCCGTTATCTTCCCCGATATCGAAGTCCTTGTGATCCGCAGGATTCAAATCCTTCACCCCGACCAAACGTAAGCGCAAGGCACCATAAGGTTGGTCTACGAGATCATGCGCTTCGAGCACTTCCGTGAAGGAATAGATCGTTGTACCGCTATAGCAAGGGTTCGCGTGGGCTCCGGAGTTCATGGCCACCATCCCCGAGCGATTCTCCAGGCCGTTCAGACTCTGGGCGTATGCGATCGAAAACGGGAAACCTCCGTACACCAATGGCTTTCCATCGGTCAAAATTTCGTCGAAATGAACCTTGGCCGAGTTCTGCCACAGGCGCGTATACTGCATATGGTCGGTATGATTCACCGTCATGCCGTCGTGGTGAAAGATTCGTTCGCCAGGCTCATAGTCTTCGAAGAAATAAGCCCCGCCGGTCTTCTCGGAGCGGCTGAGGTCGCCGGACCAGGCGGGCAATTCGGCTACTTCGACCTGACTTGCGAGACTCGGCGTTACCGGGTTCTCCAGATAAGGCGTTGCGGTATCGTGGTCGCGCTTTCGGACCATTACCCATCGCGTATATTGCAGAACTATTTCGCCGGACTGGTTCCGGCCCGTCGTCTCGACAAAACAATTTCCCGTCTTGCCGTTGGAATTCTCCTTGAGCCCGACGATCTTGATCGTTGTGGTGATTTCATCGCCCGCGAAAACCGGTGCATGCCAGATCATCTTCGAATAGCCGAGGTTGGCCGGAGAGTTCAGCGAAATATTTCGGACCGTCTGGCCGATGACAGTATGGAAGACAACCAATGGATGCATCCGTCCTTCGCCGCCGCAGAAGCGAGCCTGCCGATCGTTGGTCGTGCCGATATGAAGGGCGGTCTCCGGCGCCCCGATGACGCGCGGTGGCGCACAGACCTGCTCTTTTCCCAGCTCGAAGTCCTCAAAAAAGTTCCCCAGCCAACCTTTGCCCAGATCGTGTGCCATCTCGTGGTTCTCCTCAGGTGCGCGGCAATCCCAGCAGCCGCTGCGCTATGATATTCTTCTGAATCTCGCTTGTTCCACCGGCAATTGATGCCGCGCGGGAGAAAAGCATACGCTGCACGAATCTCCCACCCCCAGGTGAATGGTCGGTGGTCTGCCGCAATTGGCCCGCAGCACCGAGCACTTGCAGGGAGAGATCACCGAGGTCTTGCACCAGACGTGACCAATGCTCCTTGACGATCGAAGTTTCCGCGCCCGGAACCTCCCCGCATCCGATTCTGGTCAGAGTCCCCAAATTCAGCAGTCGCATGATTTCGACTTCCGTATGAAGTCGCGCCGCCGCCTGCCGGAACACGGGGTCAGCCAGTCGGCCCCGCCGGCCTGCTTCCTCGAGGATTTCCTGAAGCGCAATCTTCGCCAAAGCCTGCTCCTTGAAAGCGAAATTCGTCCCGCGCTCATGTGCCAGAGTCAGGGTGGAAATTTTCCAACCCTCATCACGGTTCCCAATCAAATGATCCGACGGTATCCGGACATCTTCGAGAAAAACCTCATTGAAATCGACACTTCCATCGAGTTGGCGGAGGGGACGGACCTCAACCCCGGGCTGATTCATCTCCACAACGAAGTAAGAAATTCCCCGATGAGGCGGTGCTGCGGCGTCGGTGCGCGCCAGAAGTATCCCCCATTGCGCATGCTGCGCATATGACGTCCAAACTTTCTGACCCGAAACACGCCATCCATCCCCATCTGCGATCGCTGCAGTGCGCAGTGACGCCAGATCCGATCCCGCATCCGGTTCCGAGTACAACTGGCACCAAATCTCATCTGCGGACAGAATTCCGGGAAGCCAACGCTGCCTTTGAGCCTCCGTTCCGTAGTGCATGATCGTCGGGCCGACATTATTGATGCCAACCCGGTTCACCAGCTGCGGGGCACGCGCGCGCGCCATCTCCTCGACAAAAATTGCCTGCTCTGTCGGGGTGGCATCGCGCCCACCAAAAGCCTTGGGCCAATGAATGCCGCACCACCCACCGGCGAACATTCGCCTCTGGAACAACCGCAGCCAGCCAAACTCCGCATCCGGATCATCCGGCGGCTCCTCCCCCGGAACATTCCGGGCGAGGAATTCACGAAGCTGGCCGCGAAAGACCTCCTCCGCTGCCGTATAGGTCAGATCCAACCGAATGCTCGATGCTTATTTTGTCGCGACCGGATTCACCGGTGCACCGGTGCCACCCACGATCGGCTCGGGCGTGGCGCTCAGCAAAAACTCATACACCCCATCGCTCGCGCAATCCTCGGCAAGTTGCTCCAGTTGCCAGTTTTGGCCCTGCGTCAGCCCCGCGTCGACCAGATTCAGCATATGGACCGGGAAGAGCGTCGCGGGGTCCTCTCCCGGCCAGACCTCGAAAGCAATCGTATCATTCGCCACCGCAGCGAGATTTTTCTCCTTGAACCAGAGTGTCGATTGAACCCCGAAGCCGGGGGCCGGGACACGGTAGGCATCGCGATCGCCGATCGCCAAATTGGTGATATGCCCGGTTCGTACGAGCAACACATCGCCAGGTTCCAGAGTGAGACCGGTCGACTGCAGACAATCTTCGAGAAGCTCCGGGGTAATGACCAAGCCCGGCTCGAGTCTTTCCCGTCCCTTGAAGCGCGCAAGGTCCAACAGGACGCCTCGCGTCACCAGAGTCTTCACCTTTTCGATACCGCAAACCATGGCTCCGGTTTCCGCGCGAATCATCGCAGAAGGATGATCGTTGTACATCGTGCCAGCGTAACTCGCGTGGGCAAGAGCATCCCAATGCGTGGCAGCCTGCGTCCCCATCGAAATCACATCGTCCGAAAGACATGTCTTGTCGGGGTCCCCGGTAAACGGCGTATTGATCCCGGTCATCGTATGCAGGGGGTTGATTCGGTTGGGGATTCGTCCCGTTTGCGGGCCTTCACGGTCCAGCGGAATCGCCAGAGAAAAAGACTCACCTCGCTTGACGGTGGCCACCCCCCGCAAGGTTGCTTCGGGGGTAATCAAATTCAATGTCCCGAGTTCGTCCGCATCACCCCATCGGCCCTTGTTGGAAACCTTCTTTGCCAGTTCTTGAAACCACTCGGGAAATCCCATGCTCTCGCCTCCTCAATAATCGGTCCTGCCTTGGCGTATGAGCAGAAGAACAATCCGTCAAGGCAAGCGGCCCTCAACTCTCCCCGAGATCCACCTTCGCTGTCAGAGTCAGAGGGTCAAAATAGCTACGCCACGACGAGATTCGCTCTTCTTCAAAAGTAAACCTGTCCTGCGCGGCGACCTGAAATTCCGCGCCGCGCGTAAGGTAATAGTGCCAGAGGTGCTCACAGAGCACTGTTTGCCCGGACGACATGATCGTGAGGACTTCAACATCCACGTCCTCAAAACGAGCACGGAAAATCTCGATGTTTCCGGCGATCGCCGCGGGGCCCGCGACGGGGTGGACCTGCAGGGGAGTCCTGAAGATAGCCTCCTCGGTGAAATACTCGGCGATTCTGGCGGGGGAAACGACCGACCAGTCCGAGTAAAACTTCCGCACCATATTTTCGAGATTGGATGACAAGGTGATGGTAGCGGGATCAGATCCTCAAGTCGTGGCGAAGCGAGCCTTCAGCCGGCCTCCGCGCGAAGCGATCGAGGCTGACGCTCGTTCCTCCTCTCGCCCTTCCTTGCGCGATAGTATCCCAATTTTCCGGACACCTCGGCGGCGGCCGAAGTGACCGTCTCGACCAGCTTTGCGGGAATCGGCTCCCCAGCGTGCCCGCGGTTGGTCAGAACCGCCAGCGCCGCGACCGGCGAACCCGATCGATCCAGGATTGGAGCCGCGACCGAACTGACGCCATCAATCATCTGTCCCACTTCAGTCGCATATCCAATACTACGGATTGCTTTCAGGGCACGATCGTCCTCATTTTCCGCTTGCGCAAACTCGAACGTCGAAACCACGGGCCCTGCATCATCCAGATTCGCCCCGGCCAGAAGCACTTGTCCGGCTGACGAAGTAGCTGCAGGGAAACGACGCCCCAACTCCAGTCGAACCGACTCGCGACCGCCACCTGCTCGCTCGAGGAAGACAATCTCATCACCAATCAACACGCTGACAGCACAGGTTTCACCGGCGCGCGCCGCGGTGCGCGTCAAAGTCGATCCGACGATACCCAGGATCGGTCGATGGCGGACCGCGAGCATCCCGATCTCGTAGAGCCGGAGTGAAAGCCGGACCTTGCGCCCCCCTTCCACCCGCTCCAAAAGCCCAAGGTCGGTCAGACTGGAGACGAATCGGCTCACCGTGCTTTTGTTCAACCCCACTCGGCGGGCGATATCCATGACGCCGAGTTGTGAGGTCTCTTCATCGAAAGCGAAGAGTATCCTGCTCGCTTTTTCCAGAGAGGTATTGCGATTTGATGGAGCGTGAAGTTTCATATGGATCCGAACGTCGTCGTGACCGGAGGTAGATTCCCGCTGGTCGATTCCCGATGCTACTCGCGTGGTCGAAATGCAGTCAACGAGGAAAATGAACCCTTTGAAAAATGCTGGCCTGAGGGTCGGCACTGTGGCCATCGCAGCTCTGCTCTCGCTCGGGGCAGAAATCGCCGTGGCCGAGCCGAAGACGCCACCAACGACCCCGCAGACTCCTGAGGGCCACCAAACCGAAGGCGATCGTCAACTGAGCCTGGCAAGCCAGCGGCTGGACGAGGCCGAGAATGCCGAGACCTCTGCCAAGCAACGTGAAGCGTATCTTGCTGCGGAGCGTCATTCGGAGCGAGCGGTCGAGCTTCTCCCCGAGAGCGCAGACGCTCATTTCCTGCACTTCGCCGCACGCGGGCGGCTCGCCCAAATGCAGGGATTGGCCCTCGGAGCTGTGCAATTGCCTTCGTTGCAGCGGGAGCTCGACCTCGTATTGGAATTGAACCCCGACCATGCCGATGCTCTCGGGTCACGCGGAGGCATGTTGGTCAAGCTCCCCTTCCTGCTCGGCGGCAATGTGCCGGAGGGCATTCGCTTGCTCAGACGCGCTCTGGAACTCGACCCACAATCCATCGGAAAACGACTCGAACTGGCGGAAGCCTACAATATCGACGAAAATACCGTTCAAGCCGCATCCATGGTTGCCGAAGCACGAAAGCTCGCAGACGCCTCCGGTTCGACGCGGGAGCAGGAAAGTGTCAAAAAATTCGCTGAGGCCTTGCAGAAAAGCTGCTCGGGATGCGCCGTCGAGATTCTTGCTCGCTAGCCCAACGGAAGGAAATCACGCCGTGGTAGAAAAAGTCGTAGAACTGATTGGTACCTCCTCGAATTCGATCGAGGATGCTGTCGAACTCGCGATCTCACGAGCTTCCGTGACCCTGTCGAGCATCAGCGAGGTCGAACTGGTGAAAACGACAGCCCTTGTGGAAGAAGGACGAGTTCAGGGATGGCGTGTTCGCTGCAAGGTCACCTTCGAGATCGAGAATCGGATTCACGAGTGAGTATTCAAGGACCCGAAGGAGGGAAGACGGTCGATCTGGGTCAGGGAATTCATGAAGTCTTCCTGCCCCTCCCGGCGAAACCGACAATCATTAATGTCTACCTGGTCGATCTGGGGAACGGGGAGTGGGCCCTGATCGATACCGGGACAGCTCGACCCCCCAGCCGAGAGGCTTTCCGTTCGGCGCTGGACAGGATCGGCGTTGCTCCGGGTTCGTTGAAATATCTGCTCGCCACGCATCACCACCCCGATCATTTTGGTGCTTCGGCAGCCCTCGTCGAGGACTTCGGCACGAGGATCTACCTCCACCCCAAGGAGCGCGAAACCATTGCGTGGATGAGCGAAATGTCGGGGTCCACCATGGTTGATCATGTCCGACGCCACGGCATCCCGATTCCCCCCGAGGTCAAGGAGGCCCCCAAGCCGGCCAACGTCTGGGCAGATGGTTTCCGGCCGGCTCCGCAAACGGACCACGAACTTGTCGATGGCGAGCGACTCCAGCTGGGCAATCGCGAATTCGAGGTGATCCATACGCCTGGCCATACCGCCGGACATTGCTGCTTTCTCGAGCACCACACGGGTGCTCTTTTCGTGGGGGATCATCTTTTGCCTAAAATCACCCCGCATATTGGCGTCTTTGCGGGGGGACCCCAGAACCCTCTCGGCGACTTCATTGCCTCGCAGGAGAAGATCGCAGCGCTCGAAGGCATTCGCTTTGTCGCTCCGGCCCATGGGGGAATCTATCCTGACCATAGCCGCCGCGCCCGGCAGCTGATCGCCCATCATGAGCATCGGATGCGGGAGATGCTGGACTATCTGCAGAAGAAACCGGCCAGCGCCTACGAGGTGGCCCAGCATGCCTTTAAATGGGTCTTCGAGGGAGACCCCGAAGAACAGCGGTTCAACCGAGGGGCTGCGGTGATGGAAACGATCGCTCACCTCAACCTGCTCGAAGCGCGACAGGATTTACGCACGATCGAGAGGGATCAGGTGATCTATTTTGAATCCCGCAAGGGCATCCAGAACTCCTGATCCGGCAGGCAACCTGCGGTCCGGGTACCGAGGTGGAGGAGGAAACCCCGACACCCGGAACCGTAGGTGTTCAGCGACACACCACTATGCCGCTGTAGCTGCGTTCAGCCTGTCGGAGTCCATGGGCGTCTCAGTCTCCGAAAACGCATCCATTCTCTGGGACGAAACTCGCCAGAAATCATTCAAGCATTTTCGATCACTCGACAACTCCGGACAGCCGGAGCTCCAAGACCCGTCCGGACGCATCAAGCTCGAGCCGAGCCGGCATCCCCCGCCGGACTCCACCGACCCCCACTTCTCGGCCGCTGGAGATCACTGAGGACTGGGGAACGATCAACCCGCGAACACCGTCGACCTCGACCGCGCTGGCCTCGATATAGGTCACTTTGCCCTCCACCAATCGGGGGGCTTCCTGGGCCGCGACATCGTAGGCCGCTCCCAACAAGCACAAACCCAGGGCGCATCCGAGAAGACGGACGCGGCTGGGACGCGAAACTCTCATCCGATTATTCATAGACTTGCCGCCAATCCACGGGAATCACATTGCCGGCAATCTGTGGCAGAGCCAATGGCTGCAGCGCGATGCCACCACCCTTGGTCACTCCGAAAAAAGCCTTGGTTTCATCGTCACCGAAAGTGACCTTCAGCGAAGTCGGGATACTCTGGCCGACCATCACCCAACGATCCCCCGCTACCAGATCACCATCAGGCCCCGAACCTGTGCCGCTGCCGTCGCCCAAGCTACCGCCGCTCGTTCCGGCGAGATCGAGAGTCGGAGCTCCGTTCAGCGGATTCAGAAGGTAGATCCGTGCATCGCCACCCGCAGCACACGAGGCCGCCGAGGGTGTGAAGGTCGCAAAGCCCACGTTGAAAAATACGGTTGGCGAAGGAAGGATTTTTTCGCCTTCACCCTCGAGCCGAATAAACCACCCATCCTTGGCTGCGATCGAATTCGCAAGAGCCTCTTCCTGTGGGCTACCCGGGGCCGGTATATTCTGCGTCACATCGACCAGAGAGCTCTCGGCCAGATTATCAAGCCCCGTATCCCGGACCGCATAAAATCGATCGACAATATCTGTCGACAAGGGGTTCGATCGATCTCCGGTGCCGAAATAAACCATCACCGAACCAGAATTCACCACAGCATCGGGACGATAGAAAATACGCTGACCCGTCGGGGTAGCGAAGATTCGGTCCACCTGAAAATCGTCGCGAATTCGCCACAGGTTACCGCCCAGATCACCGATATAGCCCCGATCAAATTGACCATCGCCATTGATATCAAAGAGGAGAGGATCGCTGGGAATTGCAAAATCCATCCCGGGCACCTGCGCAAAACCTAAACGATCGCCCGTATGCAAATCGATTGCATAGAGAGCGCGCCCGTGGCCGCTCGGGTTCGGCGTATCCGCATCGGCAGCATCAAAATAGAAATCATATCCTCCACCCACCACGGCAACAGGAGCGCCTCCGGCCGGACCGAAGCGAGTCAACACCGGCGTCGAGTGAGAATAGCCCAATTCCGTATAGGCGGAAGTTGTCGAATTGATCCGCCACAGCAGCTTCGGAGCAACTCGGCTGGTCACATCCAGGCCGTAGTACGCTCGCCCCCCTCGGCCCAGACCAAAAACGACGATTTTTTTTCCGTCATCTTCCCAGATCTTGGGCGAAGCATCGGCGAAGTAGGGATGCTCACCCCCTTCGTCTGGTTGAAGCTCTGTCAAATTGGAAAGAACGTCGGGGGGGAGGAATGCCCATAGCTCCTCCCCTGTCTCATCATCAAAAGCATGCAGAAGTCCGTCGTTGGCCCCGACGAGAATCAGCGCATCCTCGTCGGTTTCTTCGTAGCGAATGATCAGGGGAATGGAGTGGATAATATCCCCTAGAATCCAGCCACGTTTCTCCGTGACGACCCCATCATCGTTGGTATCGAACGAATCCAGACCGTAAACATAATCAATCAGCTGATTGCGCGTATCCGTATCTGTCGAGGAGAGTCCCAAAAGCCCGGGCGTCAGAGCTTCGTTTTCACGCGAGAAGGCCTGCGCGTCCGCGGTCAGGTCCACGCCGCCCAGGTTGCCTGTCGCCGTTTCGGTATAGGTGTAAATCTCTCGCGAGAGAACATCTCTCTGGAGAAGAAGCCCGCCCACGCCGCCGGAGGTCACCGAGTTACCCGATGGCCCCCCGCTCGCGGCATCCCAGAACGACTCAGCCGTTGCGAGAAGCGTGCCATCCTCAAGCGTGGCGGCACCGCTGCCGCCGAGCGTACACTCAGGCGTGGATGCGTTACAGATAGCGCCCTCATCCTTGTTCAACCCGTACTTCTTCAGGTTGCCCGGCCATTCAGTCCCGCCCTCGCGCGGGCTGAAGAGCGCCACATAGAGACGATCACCCGACTCTGTTCGGTTGGTCTGGCTCACGGGAACCACCGGCGCGACAAAAGCCTGCGCATCATTCTTGATCAGATTGATGGCTTCCCGCAAAGCATCATCGAGATCCTCGGGATCCGCTGCCGAGAGGCATTCTCCACCACCGTACTTCTCCGAGGCGCGCCAGAGCAAAGACCCCGCACCCGGTGACAGATCGCCTTCGGCAGGCTCCTCGCAATAATCAAACCCGAACGAAATTGCGAAAAGGGAGAGGGGCTGGTTTTCCGTGTTCCCCAACGGATATTCCCCTCGAATCTTCAGCATCGCGTCGTCGAGATAATCCGAGCCGCAGTTGAACATTTCGCCCGTATTGGCGAGGTATGCCGGGCTCGCCGGATCCTCCTTGCCATCACCATTCAAATCGCCCGGACTTCCGACAAAATTTTCCAACCGATCAAAGCGACACTCTGACTGTGTCCATTCCAGTTCGTCGCCCTCAACCTCGGGCACGCCATCGGTGACCATCAGCACATAGTTCCGCTGGCAAGTCTCTTCGACCGGCGATGTCGAAAAACCGCTCGCCGCGATCTGGCCGTTGAAGTACTCCCAGGCATCGATCAATCGGTGCGTCGTCGGTGTACCACCTTCGGCCTGCAGCCCCTGAATAATTGCGGTCAGCTCGCCACGCGCGGCGGCATCCATGTCCTGCACGGGAAATACAAACGCGTCGTTATTATTGTGCCATGAGGTAACCGATCCCTCATTGAAATAATCGAGCGTACTGTAGTTCAGTGAAGCCGGGTTGAACACGGTCATCCCAAACCGGACATCTTCATGGGCGCTATTATTCAAAGCAGCGACCATCACCCCCTTGGCGATCGCCATTTTATTCTGCTCGACGCAAGTATTGTCTTCGCTTGGACAATCGGTGTCACTCGAGCAGGCTTCGAGAGGGGGCAAACTGCAATTCCGCGGCGGGTTGGTTTCAAAATTCAACCGGCTTCCAAGCCGACGTCGCGACTCGCGATCATCAATATCGTCGCCCCCGGGTCCCGGAATCAAGTCGACCATGGAACCCGCACAACTACTTTCATCAACCTCGTAGGTAGATTGTGTTCGACGGCAACTGCAGTCCGAGCGCACATTGCCTCCCGCCACACCATTTTTGGAGCGGCATCGAGAGTAGACGAGACCAGGTTCATAGTCGCCCGTATATTCACCACCGGGATAGACATTGTAGGCGACATTCCCCATGCTTCCCGAATTATCGAAAACGATCAGGACATTCGGGTCCACTTTCGCGCCTGTGAATATATCCGTGTCCAAGGCGAGGGCCGAACCAGTCGAGAGAAATGTCAGCAGAAAACCTGCGAGCAAGATTCGTCGCCATTGATGCAAACTCACCGAGAGCCGCGGCCGTCCCTCAAATTCAAGCTCGGGCACCACCGGGTCAGCCTCCACATTCCATACATGGTCCGGGACGCGCAGCGGTCATTCGCACATGACTCCGCGACGCCAGACCTGATTGGCCCGAGACTTTCCGTGAATCGATCTGAAACATGAACATTTTCCCCAGCCCTGCACCCTGACCGAATTGAGCGGGGCGCAGTCGACCATCCGTTGTCCGGATCATCAAATTCCCCGGCAGTGATTCATAGCCAACAAAAGCCGACGCAACTTCGGCATCCAGAGCCACCGGTATCTGACTGAGATCGGTCGTTCGAGCAATGTCTGGATCGAAATTCTCGGCCTCGCCCAAGGCATAAAAGACCCCGCCGTCAGCGGCGTAGAAGGCGCGCACCGACTCCACGCTGAGCGATCCCCCGATGGTCGACATTTGCCCACTACTGGCCACCGCCAGCGAAATGCCCGCCAGAATGGCAACCATCCCCAATGCGGCCAGCATCACTATCCCCTGTTCATCGCGAAGTCTCACCATTTCCATCACCCCATTTGGAAACGAAACGCCAAATTACGAACATTAACTTCAGTCTGCATTGTGGAAGAGGCTTCCGGGTCATCCGGGAGTCCGGTCGCCTGTGCTGTCCGCAGAACAATCTTCACGGCACGCAGATCATCCGACGGCGAGGACGAAATATCCCCGTCCTGGTCAATGAACTCGAGCTGCAATTCTCGCATATTGTCGCCCATCACGGAGCCGTTTCGACGAAAAATGCCATCTTCGAGAAGCCAGATGATCTCCTCGATTTCAGTGACCTTGGTCCCCATCGGATATTGGTGTGCCAGAGAACCTTCGAGCTGAATCTGCAGAGCACCGTCGATGGTCTGCAGCCCGGCGATCGTTCCGGTCTCCGAACTCAGTCCGCTATCGATCAGAACCACTTCGCCCACCACAAAATTGGAACCCGCAGCAACCTGAATTGATGCGCTGCCGGCTCCGGCCGTTTCCACAAGTACGCTGCGCACATCGCCAAAGGCTCCCCGCAGCGTCAGCTCCTGTCGCCCGGTCTGTGTGGCGTAGGAAACCGGCGAAAGGCCGGTTTCGGCACCAACGCCCAGCATTCCATATCCCGCCATCCGCAAATCTTGCTGAAAGAGGTATCCAATCGCGCGGCTGGTCAATTGCGCATCGGCAAGGCCCTGCTGGTAGGAGGCACTGCGGCTCTGCGCCGTCATGGCCCCAACCATACTGCCGAGAATCGAACCTCCGATCGTGATCGCGACAAGCATCTCGATCAATGAAAAGCCTTTTTGCGATCGCAGCTGCGCTGAAGACTTCATGCGTTGGTCACCTGACTTACCAGCGAGGAAAGAGTAATCGAACGCAGGCCAAGCCGCTCGTTCCAGAGAACCAGCACCTCCACTTTTTTGGCGACGCCAATCTCCGAAACAATCCGCACCACCGTGAAGGAAACACCCTCGCGTTCCTCGAGTTCCAAGGTGGTCACAATGGAATCAAAAGATGTGCGCAAGGATTCCTCGATGTGCTGGTCAGCCAGATGAGTCGCCAAGCCCAAATTGTTCCCGAGAGACTGTGCCTTCGCCGAAACCGTATGAACACCTGCGAGCCCGAGAAAGGCAATCGCAATCAGAACCATCGCAACGAGCGTTTCGATGATAGTGAATCCATCTTCCGATCCGAGCCGCTTCATTGCCAGCCAGCCTCGGTCTGCCGCCAAAGACGTGCTCGACCCGCTCCTGTTACCGACACCGCGTAGGCAACAGAGCCTTCGGATGTCCGGACATAATAAGCTCCGGTATCCAACGGCATTCCGCGCGCCGTGAATACGATCGGCGCCGCTGGAGCTGCAACCTCGACTGCATTTCCGTAAGGACCGGTCTCCGCTCCGTTCAGATCGAATTCCACACCGGGCATCGATTCGCGCAGATCGATCGCACGGAGGACGGGATCCTCTTCCGGCACGATCATATTATTCGTACCCACACGTTGGACCCGATAGGAAACTCCCGCCTCTCCCGTTGTCGAAACATAGTGACGGACGCCGGTGCGAATACTCTGCGCGCGAGCGTAAGCAAGATTACCAAGGAGCTGAGAGGCCGCCGCGCTGGCTCGCATCTGGCGAGCAATTTGCGAGTATTGGGGAGCAGCGATTCCCGCGAGGATCATGATCATTCCGGTCGCGACCATCACCTCCATCAAGCTCAATCCCCCCTCATTGCGGAGAAGGCCGCCGCGGGCTTGCTGCTTTTTCTGGTTTTTCGCTGCCACAATCACAATCCTCCAGCCCTTGTCATTGCAATCTTCGTTCCTCGGAGGCGGTCGTGGGCGGAATTTTATATTATTCAGTAATTTCAGTAGCTTGATGTCAATCCTCGAGTTTGCCCAAGCACGCCAAGCGTCGATATTTTGACGATATTTGAACGGTCCGTACATTTCCGTCAGCGCAAATCCCTGCCCAAACGCCTTGGCGTACCGTGCCGCCCCCTTGACGCCGGGCCGGAGCCGCAGGATGTTGCCGCTATATGAGCCTCTCCCCGAAGCAACAACACGCCCTGGACGAAGTCGGCTTCGTGAACCTGGGACAGGTTCTCGACGACGAGCATCTCGAAATCATCCGCCACGAGTACGATATTCTCGTGCGCCCGGAAAAACAGACTTTGGGCAATGAGGTCGATGGAAAATTTCCCTATCGCGCGATGCTCAATTTCCGCAGCGATCCGCTTCGAAAAATCCTCACTCATCCCGATTTGGTGGGGCTCGCCATTGATCGTCTGGGGCCCGATATCCGCTTTTGGTGGGATCAGGGGATCAATAAATCGCCGGGCTCCGGGAGCCATATCGATTGGCACCAGGACAACGGCTACCAACGCGGCCAAGTACCGGAATATCTCACGTTCTGGCTGGCCCTGGACGACTCCGATTTGAACAACGGCGGTCTCCTGGTCATCCCCGGCTCCCATCGCCACGGTCAGCAATCGCATGAACTACGCGATGTCCACTGGGTGATCCCGGAGGTGGAAGCCTCCGGTGCAATCGCCTTGAATGCTCAAGCCGGTGATCTTCTGATTTTCTCATCCCTGCTTGTACACAAAACCGTCGGCAACCATTCGACGGATCGTGAAAGGCGCGCATGGGTGATCCAGTATGCGAAGGCTGACGCCACGAATGCCGAAGATGGAACCACTTATGAAGACCGACCGTGGGTCGCCAGAGACGGGAAAGTCCTGGAAACGCTCCTCGTTGAGAAACCGTTCGACCTGGGTCGCACTAATCAAA
>DLYX01000452.1 GCA_003447545.1 Deltaproteobacteria bacterium
C
This sequence comes from Deltaproteobacteria bacterium, assembly GCA_003447545.1. Classification (GTDB taxonomy): domain Bacteria; phylum Desulfobacterota; class Binatia; order UBA12015; family UBA12015; genus UBA12015. The sequence continues at coordinate 2 of DLYX01000452.1, forward strand.
GAAGCGCACGCCCACGCGAAGGCCGAGACCGTTTTGATCGCGAGCCATCTCGATACCGTGCCCGTCGACGGAATGGAGATTCCCCCCTTCGACCCTGCCATTGAAAACGATCGCCTCTTTGGCCGCGGCTCCTGCGACACAAAAGCTGGCATGGCCGCGCTTCTCGCCGCTTTGCCATCCGTGCTCCAAGCCGGTCGCCTCAAACGCAACGTGATCATCGTAGGAGAGGCTGACGAAGAGTTGGGGAGCATCGGCGTAGCCGACGTGCTGTCGCATCTGGGCCCCCGCAAACCGGATTGGGTTTTGGCCACCGAACCCACCGACCTCCGGCTCATTCACGCTCACAAGGGAGTCGTGCACTCCCGACTGTGTGCTCGCGGGCGTGCCTGTCATAGCTCCGAGCCAGAACTCGGCAAAAACGCTATCGTCATCCTCGCACGGGCAATTCTGGCGATCGAGGAGAGCGCGAAAATCTTCACCCAGGCCCCCCACCCCCAACTCGGTGCGGCGACTCTTTCGATCGGCGTCGTGCAGGGCGGACAGGCGCCGAATATCGTGCCTGACGAGGCGCGGTTTTGGGTGGACCGGCGCACGCTCCCCCACGAGACTGTCGACTCTGTGCGCACCGAACTCGAAGCGGCCCTCCGTTCAGCCGGTCTCGCCCTCGAAGTTGTGGTGGAGTCCTGCCAGGAAGAAAAGCCGCCACTCGATGCTCCTGCCACGAGCCCGGCAATCGCCGGAACCACGGCAGTCTTGCGAGCGCTCGCTCTCGATGCGGAGCCTGCCGAAGTGGCCTTCGGGACAGACGCCGGCGTGTTCGCTCGCGCCGGTATCCCGGGGGTCGTGATGGGACCAGGTTCTATTCAGATGGCCCATACATCCCGAGAATCAGTCCCCATCTCGCAAGTCGAAACGATGGTTAGTATCTTCGAAAAACTGGTCACCAGCGAACCCGAAGGCTTTCCGGTGCACCTTTCGGGAAAAGGCAGTTCCAGCTCGAACTAGCCGTGACTGCCGTGCCCGCCCGCTCTGGCTTTCGCCGCTCGCTCTCCGTAAGCGCCTCGCCCCTTGCTCCGATGCTGCTTGGGTCGACCACTGTGCTCCGCTTCGGCATTCCCCTTGCGTCGTCGAATGCGGACGCTGGGATCTCGGTCATCCGGCCGACGACATATTTTCTCGAAGGCATCCGCCCCCGCGGTGGCTATCTCGAACGTGCTGGACGATGGGCCAATGCGAATCGCGCCGACCTCAGCGCTGCTCAGATTCCCTCGCCGACAGAGGTGGGACAAAATACGACTGGCGGTGGCTCCCTTTTGCTTCCCCCAATTGATCTCGAACCCCTGGAACGACCCCGGGGCCGATCGTCGACGACGTCCGGCGCCACCGGCGCTTGAGCCCTCGGCGACTTCTTCCACGGAGTATCCCTTGAGCGCGGGCTGCGGCTCGGCCATCTGCAATAGAGCGGCGATGATCTCGGCGGGCTCGCGCTGTTCGAGCAACACGCTGGCGTAAGCCACTTGCTTCTCGGACACCAGCGAAGAATCCGCCAGAATCGCGTGTAAATCTCGGCGAAATTTTTTGGTATACCTTTTCTCGATCTGGGCCGGGCTCGGAACTGGTTGCCATTGGGCCTCCACGCCCGCGGAGGAAAGAATTCGCCGCACCCGGTTCTGCGCCTGAACCGGTACCATCAAGACACTGCGTCCCTTGTGGCCCGCACGCCCCGTCCGGCCACTGCGATGCGTATAGTTCTCCACGTCGGTCGGCACATCGGCGTGAATCACCATACCGATCTCGGGGACATCGATCCCGCGCGCCGCGACATCGGTAGCGATCAGGATATCCTGCTCGCCGTTTTTGAAGGCATTCAAGGTACGGGTCCGCTGTGTCTGGTTCAGGTCGCCACTGAAGGGTGCCGCCGCCAAGCCGTTGGCGGAAAGTCGCTCGGATAATTCTGTGGCATCGACCCGACGTCGAACAAACACCAGCACCCTTTCACCACGTGCATGCAGGAGAACATTGACCAGGGCCCGCTCCAACTCATGGGTACGAATGCGGTGCGCGACATGTTGAATATCTGCATTCGCCTCGCCTAGACGGGTACCTTCGACATGCAGTGGATCTTGCTGAAAACGATCGGCCAGCCGCTTCACAGCAGCCGGGAAAGTGGCCGAAACCAGATGGCTGCATCGATCCTCGGGCAATCCCTCAAGGATGGCCTCGAGTTCCTCGCGAAAACCCATGTCGAGCATTTGGTCCGCCTCGTCGAGCACGACCTGTCGAATCGAACCGCAGTTGAGGGTTCGCGTCCGCATATGATCCAGAAGTCGACCGGGGGTGCCCACCAGAACGCATGGCGCCTTGCGCAACGCTCGACGCTCGCGGCCGATATCGGAACCACCCGTGACCACTTCGACAGCTACCCCACGCACCTGTGCAAAGAGCCATTTCAGTTCCCCGGCGACCTGAACCGCCAGCTCACGAGTCGGCGTGATCAACAGGACGCGCGGGCCGGAGGCCGCTCCTGACTGCTCCTCGAGCAAGTCGTCGGCCAGACGCAGACCGAGAGCCAACGTCTTGCCCGAACCGGTCTGCGACGAGATTCGGAGATTCCTGCCGGCCGAGGATGCTGAAAGAACAGCCTCCTGCACCGAAGTCAGCTTTTCAAAGCCGCGAGCGAGCATTGCCGCGCGCAGAGGGGCCGGTACACCGGCGAAAGGGTCAATCGTGTCCATATGCGTCTCTCAAAAGTCCGTGGATGCGGTTCAATTCCCATCGAACTCTGTTTGAGCGACGAGGCATGCTGGAGCCGATGCCGACGCTCGTTGTCAGGAACCAGAGGGGATCTTAGCCTTTGAAAACCCATTTGTCGCGCCCGGGCCCAAACAAAGCCAAAAACCCGGCAGATGGCCTCACGGAGCCCGGGCACCGCAAGCGTCCTCGTCCGGAATCAGCGGGCTGAAAACTTGGTAAAAATGCCCGCCGCCAGAGGATTTCGGCCACCCGAGAATTCAGCCTCATCCGCAAGCTCCGCCATCCGTCGAACCAACGATACACCGAGCCAACGCAGTGGCTCGGGCTCCCAATTCGGAAACTCCTTGTGCAGAAAGGGGAATGTTTCCAATTCATTGGGTACACCGAGCAAACGGTCGGCCAACCCATGTGCGAGCAGATGAGACCCCGCGACGCCCTCGCCGACGTACCCCCCGAGGAAGGAAATACCGGTTCGCTGATCGATGCCGTAGGCCGGCCGCCAGTCACGGGGAACTCCCAAAGGCCCGCCCCAGCGATGAGCGATCGGTGTCTCCGCCAGTTGCGGCAGGAGGGAGAGCATCGCCCGATGCACTTCCGGGAACGCCGCATCATTTGCCGGGAAACGGCTTCGG
>DLYX01000370.1:0-3984 GCA_003447545.1 Deltaproteobacteria bacterium
AAGGGGCTCCAGCGAGGGATGTGGGTAACGAACAGGCTCCCGCCCCGATCGGCGATTGAGATAGGGGTGGACCATTTTCCCCACAATCGGTCCGGGGCGAATCAAGGCAACTTCGACAACCAGATCGTAGAAGGTCGCCGGTTTCAGTCGAGGCAGCGTTGCCATTTGTGCACGTGATTCGATCTGGAAGACGCCCACCGTATCGGCCTTCTGGATCATTGCGTATGTCTTTGGGTCATCCGGCGGAAGTCGCGCCAGGTCCAGATCGACTCCGGAGGTTTCGCGGACCAGGGGAATCGTCCTCTCGAGGACCGCGAGCATCCCCAAGCCCAGCAAGTCGATCTTGATCAGTCCCAGATCCGCGCAATCCTCCTTGTCCCATTGCACGACGCTTCGACCTGGCATTGCCGCAGGTTCAAGCGGTACGACTTCATCCAGTCGACCGGCCGAAAGAATCATGCCGCCTGAATGCTGCCCCAGGTGACGCGGCAGTCCCTCCATGGACTCGACAGCCCGCACCAGAAGCTGCATCCGCCGACTGTTGAGATCGACCCCTGCTTCCATGAACCTTTCGGCTAACGACCCTTCACTCGCAGCCAACCCCTGTCGCCCGAGGTCGCGACTGATCCGGTCCACCTGCAGAGGGGAGAGACCAAAACCTTTCGCCGCTTCACGCAGCGCGCTCCGGCGGCGATAGGTAATCACGTTGGCGGTCATGGCCACACCGGATCCGACCGTTGGCGCCTGTGGGACATCGGCCGGCGCGCGATGCGACCCACCGTAGCGACGATAAAGATATTGAATCACCTTCTCGCGCTGCGCACCCGAGGGAAGATCGAGGTCAATATCCGGCCACTCCCCCCGCTCCTCGGAGAGAAACCTCTCGAAAAGAAGATCCATACCGACGGCATCGACCGCCGTGATCCCCAAAGAATAGCAAACCGCGCTATTGGCCGCCGAACCTCGGCCCTGCACCAGGATCTCTGCGTTCCGACAAAACTGAACAATATCGTGAACGATCAGAAAATAACCTTCCAGACCCAGCTTCCCGATAATGGTCAATTCATGCTGCAGTTGGGACTGCACACGCGAAGAAAGCGGCGATCCATAACGCCTCGTCGCTCCTTCCAATGTGAGTTCCCGAAGGTACTGCAGGGAAGAAGCTCCGGGGGGCACCGGACACTCCGGGAATCGATAGCCCAGATCGCCCATACGAAACTCCAACTGCTCGGCGATCTCCCGGCTCTGCCTCAGAGCCTCGGGCAGGTCTCGAAAGCGTTCCGCCATCAGGCGTGGATCGGTCAAGCATTGCTCAGTATTCGAGAAGGCGTCTCGTCCCAGCTCGGCAAGAGGGCGTCCCAAACGAATGCTCGAGAACAGGTCGACCAAAGCTCGACTCTCGGGCCGCGCGAAAGCGACATCACCCGAAGCCACGAGAGGAAGGTGGACCGCCTCGGCCAGGTCGGTCAACGCCCGACTACGACGCTCGACGCGCAGGTTCCGGGATCTTTGGATATCGATCCAGAGACGTTTTCCGAACAGGCGGTGGAGAACCCTCGCGCGTTGCCGTGCCTGCGTTGTTCGCCCGTACCGCAAGTCATTCGTAATCGGGCTGAAGGGGCCACCTGCCAGACAGAGCAGTCCTCCTGTTTCGCCTTCGAGGTCCGCCAGCGACAGCTGGAATTCGCCTTTGATCGGGGATCGAGAATGGCCCAGAGTCAGCAGGCGACAAAGCCGGCGATATCCACCGCGAGAGGCCACCAGCAACAATAGACGCCCCTCCCGGAATTCAACCTCCGCACCCACCAGGGAACGCAGTGGCGTCTCGCGAGCGCTCTTCCAGAATCGGGGGGCGCCGTAAAGCCCGTTACGATCCGCCAGTGCCAGCGACGAGTACCCCAACTCCAGAGCACGCTCGACCAACTCTTCGGGGAGTGAGCCACCTTCCAGAAAGGAGAAGGCGCTCCGACATCGTAATTCCACGTAATCCGCCGCAAGAGCCACGACCAATCTTCGCTTTTTGTTCGCCCCAGTGCAAGCGTCGGCGCAAACCCGAGCGCAAGCCTCAGCCGAGCTGCTCGCGAAGGGCCGCAAGAACGGCTTGTGCCCGCCCCAAAATGGCCGGCCCGTGCGTTGGCGCCAGATCCTCGACCCCGGTTGCCTGCAGCACGGCCAGCGACTCGCGAGCCGCCTGCGGATCAGCGGTCATCCCCGGGACCGGGTCCAGACTCGGGGACTCGGAGACATTGAACAAAGCGTCCGAGGAAATCAGCAAGCCATCCGTCCTGTGCAAAAGGGCAATCTGCCCGGGCGTATGACCCGGAATGGCAAGGACTTCCAAATCGTGGATCACCTCTCCAGGTTGCAAGGTTGCATCGACTTCGATCGTGGGGATTTCGCGCTTGCGGTTCAGATGATTCAGGGTCAAAGCAACCTTCGGCAAAAAGCCTCGAGCCCCCGCAGCAAGAGAGGCTCCCTCGATATAGGGCTTCTCCAGCACCGAGCTCAGAACGCGCGTGTCTGCATGCTCGATGATTTCCGGCGTGCCGCCAATATGGTCGGCATGCGCGTTGGTCAGAATCAGATCAGTGATCTCGTTGGGCGCCGGCAAACTCGAAGCCGCGGTAAGAATCGCAAAGCCCCAGCCGGGGAAACCTGCGTCCACGAGACAGAGACCGCGTTGATGTCGCACCAAAAACGCGGCGACCTGAAAACGGCCATGCAAATCGACAGCAGCCACGTGGGGGCTGATCGGGCGCAGGCGAGCTACAGGCATGCAGGAATCGTAGCGTGCCGATGACAACTCTTCACGGACAGCGAAAAGCCATCGTCATCCGCGATTCAGCGCAATCCAGAGTTTTTTCGCGACGACCGCCAATATGGAGGTCAGGACCCCGGTCCCTCGCTGGGCCTTCCGGCCAGCAAGGTCTTGATGGTGTCCCGCAGTCGTGACGGGGGACACGGCTTGGAGAGGAATAAGGAGCAACCAGCCTCGAGAGCACGCTCTCGATCGCTGGGTTGGTGCCGGGCGCTCAGTGCGACCATCACGGGAGAATCGGCGCCATTGCGCGAACGGATCTCCGAGGCCACCCAGAGCCCATCCCGTTCCGGCATCGACATGTCCAGAAGCACAAGGTCCGGCCTGTCAGCACCGGCGATCTCGACGGCCGATCGACCATCGCATGCCTCCAGAACATCATAGCCCGCCCGGTCCAGTACTCCCTTGACCAGATGTCGGATCTCCGAGTCATCATCCACTACGAGAACAGTAGCCACTGTCACATCCCCCCTGATTTTGCGTGACGATTCTCTGCCCAGACAAAGCAAACAACATGCCTCCAGCACCCCCGAAAGGCAAGGCACGCAGCGCGATAAAACACTGCAACCCTGCAAAGACGCCCAAACTCTTGCGTGCACGCCATGACCGGGGTGCCTACCCCTCGCCTCTCGGCCCCATGCCGCGCCCGAAAGGTCTCATCCTTCTTGAGATCATGAGCGCTATTGGCTAGCGGATACCCATGGCACAAGAGGACAAGGCACTCCTAGGTGAAATCATTCGATCCGTCGATCGCACCCTCAAATGGGAAGCGACCCCGGCAAAGGACGGAGGCCTGCGCCTGACCGTGAAGAACAAATACGGCGAGGCGAGCTGTGACGTTTCCGACACCCGCCTGAGCGATGCGTTGGAGAACGATGCGATTTCTCGCAATGAACTCCGCGAGCTCGTCAAGCGAACCCGTCGTCGAATCTTCACCCACAAGAAACCCTATATGCCTTGGCGGATGCCCAAGATCGTCCCGATTGGCGCACCCGGCCCTCGCAGCGGTGGCTGGGGTGGCAGCGGTGGCGGCGGTGGCGGTGGCCGTCGTTAAAACAGGCAAATCTGCCTGAAAGAATTGACAGTTCCCTACCTGCTCGCTAGAGATCGCGGGCGGGGTGGAGCAGTCCGGTAGCTCGTCGGGCTCATAACCTGAAGGTCGTAGG
>DLYX01000370.1:4355-4547 GCA_003447545.1 Deltaproteobacteria bacterium
CTTGTTTAGGTGCGCGTTTTTTTATGGTCAGGGTCGGAAGAAAGGCCTGCCGGGCATGGCGAATCACCCAAAAAGCCGCACCCTCTCCACCCGAAGGCTTGTGCTGCGCCCATGGACGGACGACGACTACCAACCGTTTGCCGACCTGAATGCTGATCCGGAGGTAATGGAGCACTTCCCCGCCCCTCTCAA
>DLYX01000370.1:4849-5398 GCA_003447545.1 Deltaproteobacteria bacterium
CACTCCCCCGCCCCTCTCAAGCGAGCCGAGAGTGACCGATTCGCAGATCAGGCCCGGCGCCGGCTGGAGGAAGACGGATTCGGGTTCTGGGCGGTGGAACTCCCGGAAAAGGCCCCGTTTATAGGCTTTGTCGGCATCTCCGCGGCCACGTTTGACGCTGACTTCACACCCTGTGTCGAGGTTGGTTGGCGACTCGCCAGGCAATTCTGGGGACAGGGCCTGGCCCCGGAAGCCGCCGCCAGGGCCGTCGAGTTCGGCTTCTCGGAACTCCATTTGCAGGAAATCTCCTCGTTTACAGCGACCTCCAACCGCCGCTCCGTGCGTGTCATGGAAAAGATCGGCATGGAGCCGGCCGGGCGCTTCCTGCATCCCGGCGTGCCCTCGGGGCACCCCCTCGAGCCACATCTCCTCTATCGACTCGCGGCGCCCACGGAAGCCCGAACGCGAAAAGGCCCGACACTCAAATAAGTGTCGGGCCTGATCGAGAAGAATTCGGCAGCGTCCTACTCTCCCACGTCCATAGAACGCAGTACCATCGGCGCAGAAGGG
>DLYX01000370.1:5734-5919 GCA_003447545.1 Deltaproteobacteria bacterium
CGTGTTCGGGATGGGAACGGGTGTAGCACCTTCGCTATTGCCACCGAAAATCGGATATCGATTAGAATCATGCTTTGTCTAAGAGACGCATTCAGAGCGTTCAGTCATGGTAACTCGTGAATAGCGGTCAAGCCTCACGGCCAATTAGTACAGGTTAGCTCCACGCATTGCTGCGCTTCCACACC
>DLYX01000194.1 GCA_003447545.1 Deltaproteobacteria bacterium
CGCGCGGCTTCATGCTGTCGGTTGGATGCATTCAGGCGCAGCAGTGCCACACCAATGCCTGTACGGTTGGCGTCGCCACGCAGGACAAGTTGCTGCAACGTGCGTTGAACGTCGAGGACAAGGCCGACCGTGTCTTCCACTTTCATCGGAATACAGTAGAGGCCCTGGCTGCGGTTACCGGGGCCGCGGGTCTGGAGCACCCGTCGGGCTTTACCCCGGACCATCTCTGGTGGCGGATGGCGATGAATGATGTTCGTCCGATGAGTCGGATGTATGATTTCTACGAAGCCGGCCAGCTCCTGGAGGGCAATGCCGGGCCAGTTTTGCAACGCTTCTGGGATTCGGCCGAAGCCGCACACTGGTAGTCTTTCCTTTTCAGGGTTGGCGCGTGGATCGGAGGCCGTCTCCCTTCGATAAGGTTGTCTGCCGGCCCGCATGCTTTGCCGATTTTCATGGAGTTTGTTTCTCGGGCGAATCCTTTTGGAGGAACTCGGCGGCGCGAACCGCACGTTTGGCGTGGCCGACTCCCTTGAAATGAAGCCCGTCGGATCCGAAATCGGATGAGGAAAATCCGGAATCAAAGTCGAGAATCTCGTGCGGCTCCCAATGGGCACGAATCGCCTCGTTGAATCGACTCCTTGCTCCCGATGGTTCCTTTTGGTCGAAGCGTGGCGGGAGGAGGGCGACGAAGGACTGTGCGCCGTTTTTCCGGGCCGTTGCGACGAGTGCCTCGAGCTGGTGGATGCGTCCGCGAATATCCTCGTCCAGATGCCCGGGCCGCAGGTATGGCAGGTCGTTGCTTCCCAGAGCGAAGACAATGGCATCCGGTTTTTCCTCGAGAGCGTTCGCAAGAAGAGTCGCGCCCGACTGGTCTGGCCACAGGCTATCGATCCGGGCCCCGTTGGCCGAGTAGTTGGTGGTCGCAAACGCCGAGTTCAGGATCTCCTCGGCAACCCAATGGCACCAATTGGAGGGCCAGACGTTGGTGCTGCCGACAGTGTTGGAATCACCGATACAGGCCAATTCAAGCATGCCATCGCCATTGTTGTCCTCGAAGCGAAGTGTTTCGGGCTCGACGCGGTGCACGCGAAAGGAATCTTTCTCAGTGTCCAGACCGACCAACGCATAGTTGGCGTCTCCCGGGTGTTGCTCCCACAGCCGAGCCACTTTCCGAGGGGGGATTTGCGCTATTTGTGGAGGGGTCCGGAGCTTGTGGGCAATCCGTGCCTCGCTGCGCGGGGAGCCCGACTGAATTTTGGGCTTGGCGGGGTCCTGGATGTCGAGAAGAAAGGTGTGGTCGCCCCCAGTGTCAGCCTTGCTCAGAACGACAAGGAGTTCTCCGATCTGGTCCAGTTTCACGATTTTTCCCTCACCGGGCAGCGTGATGATTTTGCGCAGGGTGTCCGGCTCTCGTGTGCGCAGGAAGATTTCTCGCTGGGCGCTTTCGGTGGCGATGAAAGTTCCGGTGGCCGCAGGGTGGAGGGCACTGACGGTTTGACCAACTTCTGCCTGATCCACAATGCGGGGCAATTCGGGACGCGAAATATCGAAGACTACGTATTCCGCACCCGCATTATTTGTCAGACCCAGATAGGCATATGCTGCCGACACTTCCATGACACGAACTGGCGCCTGTATGGTCTCGGGATTCGGCTCGGGCGACGCTCTGGCAGGACGCGGCAGAAAAACCAAAATCAGCCCGAGCAGCAGCATTCCGGCTATCCGCCAATGGGTCCAGAGTAGCCTTTGGGATGGCCTCTCAAGACCGTTGATTGCGGCGGGCGAGCGGCTTGCTGATTGGGCCCGGCCTGAGTGGATTGGGTATCTCATGAAATGCGGGAATCTGCGTTGCCGATATCACGGCGCCAACCGGACCAGAAGAGTCGTTTTCATCTTGCCCGTGGTGCTCGATCTCCGAAAGTCGAGGTGATGCCCTCAGGGGTGAGGGGCAGAGCCCGGGCTTTGCTCCGATCGAAGGGGGTGGCCACCTGCCTCAGGAGGTTTCAAATGCGGCAATCAGTGGCGAGGGAGTTGCGGTGCTGACCACCCAAAGCTGATGAATCGCACGGGTCGAGGCTACATGCAGGGCACGCCGGGCGCGTGGTGTGTCCGGATAATGGGTCGCATTGACGTCGAGTAAAATGACGTAATCAAATTCGAGACCTTTGCAGGGTTCCAGCTCGGTGATCTCGATTCCGGGTGAGAAGGTGAAGTTGAAGTCGCGAATCAGACGAATTTTCGATACTTCCGCTCGCTCGAGGCCGGCATGATAGGCCGCGCTGATTTCCGGGGATGGGGTGATGAGCGCGACAGTCGCCATCGGCTCGCTGCTGCGCAGGGCATCGAGCGCCTCTGCAAGAAAAAAGACACAGGCGCCGGTATCGTCGAATCGGAAAAGCTCGACCGGTGGTCCCTGACGACTGCTGGGCGGGACCTCATCGTCTTCCCGAAGGTCGCCGAGTACGTCGAAGGCGAATTTTGTGACCTGAGCGGAGGAGCGGTAATTGATTTTCAGGGTCTCGACTTCCTGACCTTTGACACCCAAATGCTGCAGGAAGTCGGTCCAGGAAACGAATCCGCTGTTCTCGACGATATGTTGCTGGGTGTCGCCAGCCAGCGTGATGCTCCCACGTCGGTCGAGACACCCCAAAAGAACCTGCACCTCGAGCGGCGAGAAGTCCTGCACCTCGTCGACCGCGATGTGGCGCAGGCGGAGAGGGCGACGGCCCTTGGCGCGCAACGGACCGACGCGCAACTGCCAGCAGCGAAGCAACAAGGTGTCGTCCTCGGCATCGATCTCGGCGTCCTTGGATTCGCCGGAAAGGTAGTCCTGCAGCGCGCTGATATGGTCGCGGTTCCATCGGACAACTCGTTCGAGTTCGCTGTCGGAAAAGGCGTCGTTGCCGAATTCATCACGGATTTCGGTGAGCAGTTCCAGGTTGGTCAGAACGGTCGCCCAGTCGTCGATGGCCTGCTCGACCGTTGGTGCCGCCTCCGTTCGCTCGATATGTCTCTCGAGCGCTGCCCCCATGATCGGGTGCAGCTTCGCGCGGATGACCACGCCGGGGGTATCTTCGCGTTCTTTATCCGGGAATTGCGGAAAATGGCGCCTGCGCACGCCTCGCTCCCAGAAGCGATAGGTGGTGGGCCGCACCTCGTGCAACCCGAGCGACGGGAGTACGTGCCGCACGTAGCTTCGTAGCGCCTCGGAGAACATCACGATCAGGGTTTCGGGCCCGTCGATTCGCGGCTCGTCGTAGGCGAGAAAAGCGACACGATGCAGCGCAACCGTCGTCTTTCCCGAGCCGGCCGTCCCGCGAATGACAAGGAAGCCGCTCGATGGTCGGGTGATCAGTTCATATTGCTCGGGATCAATCAGCCCGGTGATCTCGGGGAGAAAACGGTCGCTGCGCCCGGCCGCACCGGGTGACGCCGTTCCGAGTTGCGCCCCGGCAGTGTTGCTGCCGTGGGCGCGAATCGCGGCGGCTTCCCCGCCTGCCAGTCGAGGTGCTGCCTGATCGCGCTCCTGCCATTGCTCGGGCGCCGCGGGGTCGCTGAAGAAATCACCTTCCGGGGCCTGAATCCTTCGCAAGGCACCCTCCTGAATGCCGACCATCCGGCGGGTGACGATCTCGCCGATCCGCTCCCGGCCGGCGATCTCTTCGTCGTAATCCTCGCCCTGCCGATAGCTGTAGAAAAGACGCGCAATCGGTGCGTCTCGCCACGCAACAATGCGCAGCCCATGTTCCACACAGCTGGTTCGACCAATGCAGAGGTCCCACTCCTGGTCCTCCTCACGGAGACGGAGATGACCGAAATATGGTACGTCCGGGTTCAGAGCTTCGACTTCGCGCGCTGCTTTCATCTGGTCCAGGAGCGAAGACTGGTGATGCCACTGCTCCAGCAGGGCGGCTCGATCCTTGTCCTCCTCGCCGGAACTCAGAAGGGCACGAATACGATCAAGTTCTTCGAGAACTTTCTTTTCGCGGTCGTATGGACTGGTCGTGGCGCGGGCTTCGCGTGCATCGAGCCCCTCGCGGACGGTTGCCAAAAGCTCCAGCTCTTCTTTGATGATGGGGTTGTTCAAGGGAATCTTTCGTGGCCAGCAAGGCGAAATCGCGCGTCGCCGATCAATGCATAGCAGAGCAAATGGTCAACTGGCTTTGGCATCGAAGTGGGCTGGCGGGAACTCCCGACAGCGGCCGTCCTGCCAACGCGCGTATTGCCCGGGATGGTAATGCGGTTCGTCCTTCAGATTGAGGTAGACCAACCAGCATACATCCTCAAGACCACGGGCGTCGATGTGTGTGGCGGCCTCCGCGAGAACCTGATCCCGAGACACCTCCTCTGTGGACATGCGCAGACCACCGCCGGCGGGTGTATCGAGAATCATGAACTTTGCGGCACCCTTCGCGGAGTTCCAGGCAGGCCATTGCGGCAGTTTCTGATCGCGCCCCCGGCCTGGTCGGCCGGTGTAGGCAAACTCGGCCCAATAGGATTGCATATCGCGGGAGAGGATCAGACGGCCCGGTCGGTTCTCTTCGTTAAAGAGCAATCCCGCGAGGTCATCTTCCGGGAAGACTCCGGTGAGAAAGGTTGTCTCGAGACCGTGAGCTGCCCCGACGAGCAGGGCGAAGTTGCCGAGAATATTATCCGGCTCCTCATCCCAATCCCAACGGTAGGCAAAGGAGGTTCCTCCGCCTGCGGTGACCCAGCGGTAGGGATCATCGGCACCGCGGCTCTTCCAGCCGAGCGCCCGATATTTTGAGAAAAAGCGGTACCGGTCTTCGTCCTTGGCGCGATAGAAGACTCCGAAATGATCGTCGACCAGCTCCGGGCTCAGGGCGAGCCAGAGATTGTTCTCGTCGCGATTGGTCCCGGCGATCATCGGGACTTGATGGAAATCCCCTCCGGCCAACGCGCCTGCGATGCCTGCTCGAGGCAGAACGGTTCCATCCTCGATCATGATTGGCAGGCGGGTCCGGTTCTGATCGTAGTCGAGAATCAATTCGTCGGGGCTTCGCGAGCGCAGGAAGGCGGCGATCTCCTTGTGATTCATAGTCTTGGCCTTGTCGATGGCGGCGCTGCGACTATCGGCGAGTCCTTCGCCCTGAAGCCAGTAGACAAGCATATCGTTGCTGGTCCCCGCGTTATCGCCGGTCCTTGTCGGATAAACGATACTGGCTTCGCGTGGGCTGAAGCTGGTGGTGTAACCACTTTGCGCAATTGCTCCGTGGAATAGCCCTCTGGACATAGGCGAAACCAGCAGCGCAAAAGTATTCAAACCGCCGGCAGACTCGCCAAAGATGGTCACCCGATCCGGGTTGCCACCAAAATTACGGATATTATCCTGCACCCATTCCAGCAGGGCCACCTGGTCCAGAAGTCCGAAGTTGCCGGAGCGGTCGGTAGCGTCATCGCCTTGATCCCAGAGAGCTTCCTGATGGAACCAGCCGAGGCTGCCCAGCCGATAGTTGAAGCTCAGCATCACCAAGTCAAAGCGTTCCGCCATCTCGCTGAAGTCGTAAGATCCGCCATGCCCCGAAGTGTTGCCCCCGCCATGGATCCACACCATCACGGGCAGGCCTTCGGCAGGAACGATCTGCGGCGTCCAGATATTCAAAAAGAGACAATCCTCCGAGCCGAAGACCTTGCCGATGGATTTCTCGGGGGCGCCGCCCATCCACGAACCCTTCTGCAAGCAAGCGCTTCCCGTCCGGGTTGCGGTGCGCTCCCCAGCCCATGCGGGCATGGGTTCGGGGGCTCTCCAACGCTGCTCGCCGATGGGCGCGGCCGCGTAGGGAATCCCCAACCAGCCAAGCGCACCGTTGCTGGCGCGGTAGCCTATAACCTCGCCCTGTTTTGTGATTCGTTTCGTCGCAGGATCCGTCGGGTAGGGCGCCTCGGTGTGCCGGGCGCATCCGCTCAAGGCAATGACGATCATCAGGACCCTTGCTGCGACGCGGTAGGTGCCAAACATGCTGGTTTCTCCTTGAAAGTCTGCGCAGAAGAGCCACGCATCTCTCCGAAACGAATCTACGGGTTGGAAATAATGGTTTGGAGTGCGACTGACGGAAAATTTGCCGATCGCGCCCCTCTGGAGTCTACGCCAGGTCGCGCTCTTCTGCCATGTCGCGCAGTTTGTTCTTGGCGACCTTGTCGAGCAGGGCACGCGGGAATTCCTCGACAACCCAGGCCGCCCTCGGCACCTTGAAGTCTGCCAGGTTTTCCTTGCATGCCGCGATCAGATTCGCGGATAATTCATCGTCGGCCGGCGCGTCGGGTGTCTTGATCACAAAAGCCACTGGAACCATGTCGAGCATCTCATGGGAGCGCCCCACGATAGCGATATCCGCAACACCAGGTACGGCGCGGCAGACGTCCTCGACTTCCTTGGCAGATACATTCTCTCCGCCAACTTTGAGGGCATCCTTGTCGCGGTCACAATAATAGAAGCAACCCTCGTCTCCGAGTCGCACCATGTCGCCGGTTTTGAACCAGCCGTCTTCGGTGAAGGCACTCGCCATGGCTTCGGGGTTGTCGTAGTACTCGAGGAATAGCTGGATGCCGCGGGTGCCGCGGACCCACAGTTCGCCAATCGAACCATCGTCGCAGAGCTCACCTGTCTCCGTATTGACGATGGCGTACTCGTAGCCTGGAGTCGGTTTTCCCATCGTGCCGTTCGGGTAGGTTTGTTGCGAGTCGCTTCGTGTCGCGTGAATCACCGTCTCGGTCATTCCCCAAAAGGGAGCCACACGCATCTTGAGCCACGCTTCGAGCTCCGGCATCACGAGACCAAATGCACCGACCTTGACTGTGTGGTCGGGTACCGGCTCACCCGCGACCGCTTTGAACACAAACGGGATCAGCGAGATATGGGTCACGGAATGTTTGGCGATGACTTCCCAGAATCGACTCGCAGAGAATTTCGGCTGAAGCACGATCGTGCCACCGACGCCCAGCGTGCTCCACATCGACCAGCTCTGCGCATTTACGTGAAAGAACGGCAGGTAGATCAGATAGGTGTCGGCGGTGGTCATCTCTATATTCAGCGAACCCTGTCGACCGGCCCAGAGTGCATTGGCATGCGTATGAACCACCGCCTTGGGACGAGACGTCGTGCCCGAGGTGAACATGATGCCAACGGGCAGCATGGGCTCGGGTTCGCGGGTTGGGGCATCGGCTGCGTTTCCGAAGAGCGAATCGAAAAGCGGGAGGCCATGCGTCGCCTCAGCTTCGGTGGGGGCAATGCCGCTGTTGTCTTCAGTGACGACAATCCAGCCAAGTTCCGGCGCATGTTTTTGCACGAGCGAGGCATATTGCGGCTGGGTGATCGCTCCGACGCATTGTGTGTGGCTGGCGAAATACTCGATCTCGGCCCCGACCGAGCGGGTGTTGGTCGTTACGCCGACGGCACCGACCTTGGCGCACGCATACCAGGCGAGCACCATTTCGGGGCAGTTGTCCGCATGAATCAGGACCTTGTCTCCGACGCCAACGCCTTTTGCTTTTAGTCCGGCCGCGATCTGCGACGTTTCGTCATCGAAACGTTTGTAGGACCATTGACGGTCGAGACCGTCCTTCGGCTCCCAGATCAGGACCGGGTGGTCCGGTTTCTGCTCGGCCCAGTGGCGAAGAAGCCAGGGAATATCCTGGCCAGCAAATTGAAACCGCGCGAGACGTTGTGCGTCGAACATATTTTAACTCCGTTTGGTCCAGCGCAGGCTGTTTGCCTGGCCGATAATGATCAAGATCAGGGCGAGGATGAATCTGGGGTCGCCCGCGTTAGTCCACGGGTCGACGGGGAAGGCCAGCGTCTTTTGCATCGCGCCGACCTTGTACTCATGCGGACCGAGAAATTCCGGATTACCGGCGATCTCGATCATGTCGCGGCGGCTTCGGTAGCGCATCAGCGCGGCTCGGGTCCAGTTGTCAGCGCCCTCGAGTCCCCAGATATCCAATGCAGGTGCTGCGGCCTCGCCCATCATGATGGGGTGTGAGGCCCGACTCAAAAGGGCCGGGAACATATAGGCCATATACTCGCTCAGCAGGTCATCAGCGCTCGCATCGGCGGGCATCCCGGGCAGATCGGGTACTGGATCATTGAACTCGATCACGTTGACCATCACGAAATCGTCGCCGGTGTCAGATTCCAGAAAGTTGCGGAGGCGCGCGAGTTGCTCCGGGTTGCGTCCACGTCTTTCCGAGGCTTCCAGAATTGTCGTGATTTCGGTGGCAGTCATCGGGCCGCCGAAGGAGGTGTACCAGGTGAAAAAGCCGAGCCATAGGCCGAGAAGAACAAGCCAGAAAATTTTCGGTTGGATCATGCTCTTCTCCCGGGGGCGAGGGACCAGCTCACTCTCCGCTGACGGCTTTTTCGTAAGCTTTCACCGCATCCGTGTTGCCGATGATCAGAGGAACCCGCTGGTGGAGGTCCTCGGGATCGATGTCGAGGATGGCTTCCTTGCCGGTCGATGCGTATCCCCCGGCGGCTTTGGCGATGAAGGCAAGAGGAGCGGCTTCATAAAGGAGACGCAGCTTGCCATTGCCGGTCTCGCGATCGGCTGGGTAGAGAAAAACGCCTCCCTTGAGAAGGTTGCGGTGGAAATCTGCGACCAGAGAGCCGATATAGCGTGACTTCATTCCGGACAATTCCTCGCCGCCCTTTCCTTTGACCTGGTCGACAAACGCGCGCGTCCCGTCGCTCCAGCTGCCGGAGTTTCCCTCGTTCGCGCTATAGGTCCCGCATTTCTCGGGGATGCGAATATTGTCGTGCGAGAGCAGGAACTCGCCGATCGATGGATCGAGGGTAAATCCATGTACCCCGTGGCCTGTGGTATAGACGAGCATCGTGGACGAGCCGTAAATGATATATCCGGCTCCCGCGAGCTCCGAGCCGCGCCGCAAAAGATCACTGTCGTTGCCAGTGCTTCCGGCATCCGAGCGGCGGCGATGGATCGAAAAGATGGTGCCGATGCTCACGTTGACGTCGATATTGCTGGAGCCGTCGAGCGGATCGAAGGCGACCGCATATTCTCCCGGCACATGAGGGGCCTCGACGCCTACGGAGGTGTCGTCTTCCTCGGATGCCATAATCGCGACATTTCCCGAGCGGCGCAGGATTTCGATGATGGTTCGATTGGAAAAGAGGTCGAGTTTCATGACCTCCTCACCTTGAATATTGGTGCGCCCGGCGACCCCGAGGATGTCGGCAAGACCGGCCATATTCACTTCGGCCGAGATGATTTTTCCGGCGACAGCCAGTTGGTTCAACAACTCGGAGAAATCACCGGTAGTTTCCTCACCCGTCCGCTTCTTATGCTCGCGTTCTTCGAGCTGAATCTTGTGGGTGAGAGTTTTGCCAATCTGGGAGTTTGCCATGGGTTTGCCTTTCGCGGCTGAGCCGAGGCTCAGCTCTCGCCTTCGGATTCAAGGAATCTTTCCGCATCAATTGCCGCCATACAGCCGGTACCTGCCGCGGTGACTGCCTGGCGGTAGGTGGAGTCCTGCACGTCTCCGGCGGCGAAGATACCGGGGATATTGGTTTTGGTACTCTTGGCCTCGGTGATCAGGTAGCCGACGTCGTCCATGTCGAGCTTGCCTCCGAAAATGGCGGTATTGGGCTGATGGCCGATCGCCATGAAAACACCATCGGTTGCGGTTTCGCTTGTTTCGCCGGTGTTGGTGTCCTGCAGCATGACTCCGGTGACGCCGCTTTCCTTGGTGCCAAGGATTTCGGTAATGGCCGAGTTCCAGACGAATTCGATCTTTTCATTCGCCTGCGCTCGCTCCTGCATGATTTTGGAGGCGCGCAATTCGTCCCGTCGATGGACCACGCGAACCTTGCTGGCAAAGCGTGTCAGGAAAAGAGCTTCTTCCATCGCTGTGTCGCCGCCGCCGACGATCAGGACATCCTTGTCCTTGAAGAAAAACCCGTCGCAGGTCGCACATGCCGAGACGCCGAAGCCCATCAGCTCCTCTTCCGACGGGAGACCCAGCAATTTCGCGCTCGCGCCGGTCGAGATGATCAATGTCTCGGCCAGGATGGGATCGCCACCTTCGACTTCGAGTTTGAAGGGGCGTGCGCTTGTGTCCACCGAGACCACGCTGGCCGTGACGTAGCGGGTGCCGAAGCGCTCGGCCTGCTTGCGAAACAAATCCACCATCTCCGGTCCCATGACTCCGTCGGGGAACCCGGGGTAATTTTCGACGTCGGTTGTGATGGTCAACTGGCCGCCGGGTTGAGACCCGTCGACGACAATCGGATCGAGATTGGCACGAGCGGCGTAGAGCGCTGCTGTCAGACCGGCCGGGCCGGAGCCCAGAACGACGACCTTATGTGATTCGGACATCTTTTACTTCTCCTAGGGGGTCGCGGGTGCCGGCTTTTTGTCGGCGGGTTCCGCAGGGAATTTCTCAAAATGAAGACAATCGTCGATACTGCGACGGACGGGCTTTCGATACTGTACCTTTGGCCACCCGATAGGAAGCATGGCGCAACTCGGTTGTTCGGGCGGAAGGCCCAGAAAGGGGTCGAGGTCGTCCCGGAAAGCTTGGGTGAGCGTGGTCAGCGACGCTCCAAGTCCGACGGCTCGACAGGCGAGAAGGATGTTCTGGATCGCGGGGAACAGACCTTCTTTTTGCTCCTGTCCGCGTCGCGTCCATCCGGCAACGAAAAGAAGAACCGGCGCCTCATGCAGGTGCTCGGCCAGATAAAGAGCGCCTTCGAGAATTTTGCGGCGAGACTCCGCGTAGCCCGGCTTCTTCGCGGCTTCCAATCCGGGGGCGATATAGTTGTCGAAGGTTTTCCGGTACCGCTCGGCCACCCAGGCCCGACGTTCCGGTTCGGTGACAGCGATAAATGTCCAGGGCTGGCGGTTTCCTCCGGACGGAGCAAACGTCCCCGCCTCACAAACCTTGCGGATCAATGAGTGGGGGACGGGCTCTGTTCGGAGACGTCGGATGGCGCAGGCGGTTCGAATCCCCTCCAGAAGGGGGACCTCTTCGCCAATCCGGGCGATGTCGATCGGGTCGGTCATCGCCATCGCGAAAGCTAGGCCTTCGCGATGTACCCCTTGGCCTCGAGGTAGGCGATGCAGGCTGCGACGCTCTCTTCGAGAGCAAGTTCGCCGGTCTTCAACGTGAGCTCTGCGTTCTCCGGTGCTTCGTAAGGAGCCGAGATTCCGGTGAATTCGGGGATCTCTCCCGCACGCGCCTTTTTGTAAAGGCCCTTCACGTCACGCTTCTCACACTCCTCGAGCGGGCAGTCGACGTGGACTTCGATGAAGTCGCCGTCTTCCATGAGCTCGCGAACGACGTCGCGGTCAGCCCGGTACGGGGAGATGAAAGCGGTCAGATTGACGACGCCGGAGTCCGTGAACAAGTTGGCGACTTCGCCGATGCGACGAATATTCTCCGTCCGATCTTCCGGGGAGAAGCCGAGATCCTTGTTCAGTCCATGACGAACGTTATCTCCGTCGAGGATGTAGGAGACGATCCCGCGATCCCAGAGTGCCTTTTCGAGGGCGACCGCGACGGTGGACTTTCCGGAGCCGGAGAGACCCGTAAACCACATCGTGCAGCCACGGTGTCCGAGCTTTTTCTGACGAGCTTCCCGGGACACGTCGCCGGGATGCCATACAATATTTTTAGCTTTGGGTTCATTAGCCATGCGAAAAACCTAGTAATCAGGTGTCCGACTGTCAAAAAACCCATTTTCCGCAACGGTCGCGCAGGAAACTGGATGGTGAGAGCTCGTCAGAGAGAGTAGGGTGGGAACAACCCGTATCGGCAAGGGTTTTATTGGATCCAAGAGGCTTCCTCATGCAATTCACGTCGCAGAATGAAGGATTTTCCGGCGCCACGGCGCTTCCATGGCTGCTACTCGAGCCGCAACGTGCCTTTTGCGAAATGCTCTCACTCGTCCCCGCGTTGCCCATGCTGGCTGGCGCGCCTCGCGGAGATGGACACCCCGTCGTGGTTCTTCCGGGCTTCATGGCGGACGACGGATCGACGATCGCCCTGCGCGAATTCCTCGCGCGCATCGGCTACGATGTCCACGGATGGGGGTTTGGTCGAAACCTCGGTCCTCGCGACCAACTGTCCGAGCGGCTCGAGGCCCGAATCTCCGAGTTGCATCGTGGATCCGGCCGACGGGTCTCTCTGATCGGGTGGTCGCTGGGCGGCGTCTACGCTCGGGAGATCGCCAAATGGATCCCCGATCCCATCCGATCGGTCGTGACTCTGGGCAGCCCCTTCGGCGATATATCGCGGGGGACCAACGTCACCCGAATGCTGGATTGGCTGCGCCCGAACGCCCCTTTGCATTGGGACCCCGGCATGGTGGCGGCCCTGCGCAAGCCGCCCCCGCGTCCATCGACCGCTATCTATTCCCGGACCGACGGCGTCGCGCATTGGAGAGCTTGCTGCGAACCGGACACCGATCATACGGAGAATATCGAAGTCCCCGGTAGTCACTGCGGCCTCGGGTTCAATGCGCTGGTCTTTTTGGCAATTGCCGATCGATTGGCCCAGCCGGAGGGAACCTGGGAACCCTTTCGCCGCTCGGGCTGGGAGACGCTCCTCTACGGATAAGCTCTCTGTCGGCGATCAAGGCGACGGCATCAGGTCCGCGGGGCGATGTAGACCAGCCATTCTGCGGCGTCATAGAGTTCGAGGCCGTTCCAGGCGGGGAGCAGAGCGGGCTCGTCAAACCCGCTCTCACGCAGAGTCCCGGCGAGGTCGGCTGGCTGGTAGGTTTGGTCATTAAGCTGCATTTCACTGAGTTGGCCCGTCGCGAGGTCGATGGTGTGGAAGCGCTCGGTGGAGAGTTGCTGGGCGTCATCCCAAAAACGCTCGCCAAGGTGCAGGAACGCCGATTCGCCCCAGATCCCGCTGTCGTCGGTAAACCACCAATTGGTATCGGTCTTGTCGACTTTCGCGGGGTCGAGCATTTCGAGCAACAACTGTCCGCCCGGCACGAGAAGTTTGTGGACCGCGCCCAGAATCGCCGCGGCTTCGGACCGGGGAAATACGCCCAGCTGTCCGTAGAGCAGAATCGCGGCATCGAATTTTGCCTCGGCAAGGTCCAGACTTCGGATATCCTGTTGCTTGAAGTTGCAACGCGTCTCCACACCCTCGCTGGCGGCGAGCGAGCGGGCGTATGCAATCGAGGTCGGCGCGAAATCAACGCCAGTGACATGCACGCCGCGCTGCGCGAACTCGACGGCATAGAGACCCGGGCCGCAGGTCAGGTCGCAAAGGCGATCACCGGCCTTGAGATCCAGGCGATCGCAGATCCAGTCGACCTGTCTTGCTCGCTCTGCGCTGACCCGGGAGGCGGCCCCATGCGAATCATCGAGGTGTTCCTGCAGCATCCGAGCCCCGAAGGCCGGGTCGGCCCAGGGCAGGTTGCCCTGATACTTCCATGCCTCGGGGAGCGGGGCACGCTGATAGATCTTGCGGAGGCTCTCGTGAAATCGAGTCGCGGATTTGTCGGCCATTCAGTTCTTGCTCAATTTATCTGCGACCAGCAAAATCGTGTCAATATAAGGATCGGAGCGATTGTATTGCCAGAGGACAGCGCGTTTTTCCTTTACGGAAATGCCCGGTTTCCAGCCGTTTTCACGAAGAAAATGCATGGTCGAGTGGATTGCATCGGGAGCTTCATAGAGGCTGACTCGACCATTCTCGTTCCCGTCCTGAGCGAAGCGCAGATAGCTTGAGGGCAGGAATTGCGGCAGGCCAAATGCCCCTGCGCTCGAGCCGCGGATGCCTGCCGGATTGATGCCAACCTTGGCTCCGAGGCGGAAGATGGCCAGCACCTCGGGGTAAAAAGTTGCCTGCAGGTAGGCGGCGCGCTCGCGCGCGATGCGCTCGATTTCTGCTGGCGAATAATCGGCTGCTTCCTTGATTTTCAGGCGTTTGATGTTCTCCGCCAGATTGCCGGGTTCGTTGACCATGGCCAACCGCGACAATTGGCGCAGAGCAACGCGGTTTCCGGTATACGCGCCGCAGCGGGTTTCGATATAAAGGATTGCGGCAACGACGTCGGGGTCGACGCCATGCTCGCGACCGAAGGTTTCGAAGTCGCGGGCGTAGCGCTGGCGGCACCGGCGCGCGGCGGCGAGGCTTTGGCGGCCGAGAAAGTCCCGGTAGCTGCGCTTGCTCTCCCCCACGACCAAAGCGTATTCGACCCCGTCGAAGCGGCCGACCCGTCGATCTCGATAGGCCGCGCGGACCTTTGCCGCAGGGATGCCGTCGTCTATTAATTGTCGGGTCAGGTAGGACCAGGTCTCGGCTTGTTTGGCAGCACTTTGGCTGAAGGCCGGCCATGGCCACAGGCAACCGACCGCGATGGCGATAACGATCAGCAAACCGGTTCGCGAGCGTTTCGCGAAGGCCGGGTGCTCGGCTTCTCGCGAGGCCCGTCTTCGCCTTGGTTGCGGTTCGCTATTCAAAAGCGCCCAAGCCGGTGATGTCACGTCCAAGAGTCAGGCGGTGGATGTCTTCGGTTCCTTCGTAGGTGTTCACGGTCTCCAGATTCATCATATGGCGCATGATCGGATAGTCATCCGTGATGCCGTTGGCTCCATGGATATCGCGGGCATTGCGGGCGATCTTGAGTGCCCACGATACGTTATTCATCTTGGCCAACGAAACCTGCTCGTGCCGCATTTTGCCACTATCCTTGAGGCGCCCGAGTCGCCAGGAAAGAAGTTGCGCCTTGGTGATTTCGGCGAGCATCTCGACCAGCTTGGCCTGCACCAACTGGTAGCCGCCAATGGGCTTCGCAAAGACGGTGCGACTTTTGGCATAGTCGAGCGCCGATTCGTAGCAGGCCAGAGCGGCACCGATGGCTCCCCATGAAATTCCGTATCGAGCCTGTGTGAGGCAGAGCAGGGGGGATTTCAACCCGCCGGAAGCCGGCAGGAGGTTTTCTTCCGGGATAAAGCAATCTTCAAAGATCAACTCGGATGTGATCGAGGCCCGCAGGCTCCATTTGCCATGCATCAGCGGCCGTTCGAATCCCGAGCGCTCTTTCTCGACGAGGAACCCGCGGATGGTGTCCCGGCCATCTTCCTCGAGTTTTGCCCAGACGATTGCGATATCAGCGATGGATCCATTGGTGATCCAGCGTTTGGTCCCGTTTAGGACAAAGCCGCCGTCCTGTCGCGTCGCCCGGGTGATCATTCCCCCGGGATTGGAGCCGTAGTCGGGTTCGGTCAGGCCGAAGCATCCGATGGCCTCGCCGCGAGCCATGGCGGGTAACCAACGCTGCTTCTGTTCCTCGGTGCCGAAAGTCAGAATCGGATACATGCACAAGGAACTCTGGACACTCGCATAGGAGCGGAGTCCGGAGTCGCCGCGTTCGAGTTCCTGCGCCATGAGGCCGTAGCAGACGCTGTTCAGGCCGGCGCCGCCATATTCGACCGGAACCGTCGGCCCAAAACAGCCGAGTTCGGCAAGTCGCGGCGTGAGTTCGGTCGGGAAGGTGCCGGCGTCGAAATGCTTGCGGACGACCGGGAGATACTCCTCATCCACAAACCGGCGGATCGTTGCCTGAACCTGACGCTCCTCTGTGGAGAGGAGATCGTCGATATCGTAATAATCTGTCGGAGAAGAAGCCATGCCCGAATGATAACCTCCTTCCCGCGAGAGGTCACCCCCTGTCGGAGTGCGTTTCAGGCCAGATGCACAAGAATATGGCGGTCGCTGCGGGCGTGGCGATGCTCCCAAAGGAAGATTCCCTGCCAGGTTCCCAGAGCGAGATGCCCTCCGATGATCGGGATCGAGAGCGACGTCGATGTGAGTGCGGCCTTGATATGGGCGGGCATATCATCGGGGCCCTCGGCGGTATGCGTATAGAGTCCGTCTTCCTCGGGCACCAGTCGGTTCATCCAGCG
>DLYX01000116.1 GCA_003447545.1 Deltaproteobacteria bacterium
GGGCCGCCCTCGGCCGGCACGTCGAGGCGTCCGCCTCGACAGGAGTACCGCCCGCCGCAGCCACCCCGGCGCCCACGCCCGCCCCCACGCCCGCCCCCACGCCCGGAGTGGGTCTGGAATATTTCGTCAACTGCAGCGACGGAGATGATGCGCGTAATGCAGCTACTGCTCGGAATCCGGCGACTCCGTGGCGGTCTATTCGCCGCGGCGTGCTCGGAGCCGGCCCACGGAACATCGTCACCGTACAGGAGGGCACCTGCTCGCCAACCGAAGAAATCCAGATTGACCGTGACGATATCACCGTGCAGGCTCACGTCGCGGGTTCGGTGACGGTCATAGGCCCCTCCGGCACCAATGCGTTTCTGATCCAGAACAGCGGCATTACGCTCGATGGCCTGCGCATCCTCAGCGATCACCGGGGCATTCTGGCCGCCCCCACAAAAGACGACGAGACTCTCACCGGGATCACTCTGCGGAATCTTCAAATCGAAGGACGTCCGGACGCCGGCCTCCAATTCGATGCCATCACCGTTCGTCATGGGCAGGGGATCATTCTCGAAAACAACCAGATCGTGGGTGCCGGGGGGCGCGGAATCCAGCTCAGGCTGACCAGCCACGCTACCGTTCGCAACAATCTGATTACCGGCGGCAGCCTTGACGATCAGGCCTCATGGGCAATCGACTTTGAGAACGACCCCAACTCGACCGCGTTTCCGCCGCCACTGTCCAGCGGGAATCTGATCGTTTTCAATACAGTCGTCGGCAACCGCCAAGGGATTCGCCTGAACAACGCCGAGGGCGAGATTCGCGACAATATCATTGCCGACCAAAGCCTCAGTGGTCTCCGCGTCTCGGACCCGGGCGCCGGCAGCCTCGTCCACCACAACAACTCCTGGAACAACGGCACCACCGGACAGAACAATTATATTATGCCCAGCGGTTTCGACCTATGGGTCAGCAATCGCAGCCTGAACCCTGGTTTTGTCGACAGTCTCGCGGGTGATTTCCGACTCCAACAGATCGCAGCGGGCGATTCTCAGGACAGCCTATTGCTCGACCGGGGCAGCGCCCCGATCGGGACCGCCGACATCAGCGGCTCCACGCGACGGGACGGCCTTCCGGATCAGGAGATGGCCGACCCGGGTTTTCACCAGAATAGTGGCATATTCGGCGACGATATCAGTGCCATTCCCCTGCCGATCGACCAGCATTATTTTGTAGACTGCCGCTTTGGAGACGATCAGCGCAGTCGGTGGGAAGCCGGGCGTGCCTGGGATGGTTGGGCGACAATCGGCAAGGCGCTGGGACAGGCCGTCCCCGGAGATACGATTTCGCTTGTCGGTGGTTCTTGCGAGGAAGCTGTCGAGATAGAGACCGCGGGCGTCACTCTGCAAAGCGCGACCCCGGGCGCTGGTGTCATTGACGCCCCGCCGGGAGCGATCGGCATTCGAGTCGAAGCTGACGATGTTCATGTTGTTGGACTCACGGTGCGCGCTTCGTTGGAAGGAGTTCGCGTTGCGCCCGAAGACAGCGACCGCTCGATCTATCGCGTCCACCTGCAATCGCTGCTCGTCGAGGCTCCCATCGGAAGCGAGAAAATTTCGGGCAAGGCCATCGTGCTCCGGGACACCTATGATTCAATCGTTGAAGGGTCCATCGTTCGGCAAGCAAAACTCGACGGCATCGCGGTGCAGACCAGCGAAATCAATGGCACAGTGGGCGGCGGCAGAAACTGGGTTCATAACAACCTCGTCACCGATTGTGGGGAATGGGGCATACGCGTTCGCAGCGAGATCGCTGCCTTCACCAACGTCGCAAATCTGGTTTCGTCCAATACCGTGCATGGCAACGGCACAACGACGGCGCATGGCGGCATTGCTTTCCAGAACGCTACCGGCGAGATACGCAATAATATCGTCACATCGAATTCAGGACGAGGCATCAAGACAAACACACTACCGCTTCTTCTCCACCATAATTTGGTGTTCGCGAACCCCAGAGGGTACGATACGTCCTCGGATGCGGAGCCCGTGGGGTGGGCCAACCTCTCCCAGGACCCACTCTTCCGGGATAGCGACGCTGGAGATTTCCGCCTGCAACAATTGGCCGCCGGCGATACCGCGCAAAGCCCCGCCATCGATGCCGGCTCCGGCACCACCAGCGAGGCCTATATCTCGGGCACCACGCGCGTCGATGGCGTAATCGATCAGGCCATCGCGGACCTTGGCTACCACGCGAACGCCACGGGCAGTACGACGATCGCCGTTCCAGGCGATGCTCCGTCGAATCTCGTGCGTGGCTTTTTCGTCAATGCCGCAACCGGCGACGACGAGCGACATGTCCTCGAGGCGATGGACCCGGCAAGTCCCTGGAAAACGATCGGGCAAGCGCTGCGCTCCAATAGTGCTCGCAGCGGCGATACTGTCCGGGTAAGCGCCGGGACCTACAACGAAGCCGTGGAGACATCGAACGAAGGTGTGACCCTCCTCGCCGACCCTCAGGTGACCATCATGGCGGGGGGCGAAAATGGATTCCTGGTCGAGCATGATGATATCACGATCGAGGGCTTCCGGATCGAGAACGCGCGGTACGGGATTCGCGCCGACCGGGCGGAGCGTCTTCAGATTCGATCGAATGAAATCGTCGAACCTACGAATACGGGCATCAAGATCACCCGCAGCAGCGAAGGAATCGTGGACAGCAACAAGGTTCATGGTGCTGCCTCCCGCGGCATCTACGGCACCGACAGCCCGAGTCTCTATATACGCAATAACCTCGTCACGGCATCAGGCGACTGGGCCATTCAGGTGGATACCGCTCAGGGGGCCGCAGTCGTGCATGGCACGCTGGTAGCCTTCAATACGGTGGCTCAATTCGTCAAGGGCGGGATTCGACTGGCCAACGCCACCGGCCGCGTCCGCGATAATATTGTCGTGGGTGCCGGGGGCGCGGGCATCAAGACCGACACCGCGCCTGTCGATGTCCACCATAATAATATATTCGGTCCAAACTCGCTCTTCGACGAAGCATCCGGACAGGAAGCGCGACGCTGGTCGAACCTCTCCCGAGAACCCGATTTCGTCGACAGCCTCGCTCGCGATTATCGACTTCTCTCCATCGCGGCCGGCGACGCCCGAAACAGCGCGCTCCTCGACAGCGGATCGGCGCGCGCCGACAGCGTCGAGGCCGATATCTCGGGAAGCGTCACCCGCGATGGCAACCTCGATTTGGGGCGGGCGGATCTGGGCTACCACCGAGATGCCACCAGCACACAAGCACAGCCAGCCACGACTGTTGCCTTCAGTGCAATCACGGGGACGGGTGCCGTATTCAAGGTGGCGCCTGACGGCGACAATTCCAACCCGAGCGGCGACGCGATCCATTCCGAAACAGCCTGGCGAACAATCCGTTACGCAGTTCGCCAACTTGCCCCCGGCGACAGCCTCGAAATTGCCCCGGGCGATTATAGCGAGAACATCAGCATCCAGAGCGCCGGCATCCGTCTTTTTGGCAGCACGACCCCGGGGGCCACGCGACTGCTTCCCCCAAGCGGCGAACTGGGCATCAGCATCGAAGGCCATGATCACGTCGCGATCGAGAACCTCACCATCGAGGGAGGCGCGCAGTCGCTCAAGGCCGTAAACACCACCGGATTGAGGATTCGCCAGGTAGCTTCCGTCAATGCCGAGACGACCGGCATCAAGGTCGAGGACAGCAGTGACGTCTGGGTCGACTCCTCCGTCGTCACCAATGCAGGCCAGACAGGCCTGCTCCTGCTGCGCAGCGACAAACTATTTGTTCGAAACAATCGGATCTATACCAATGGCGGCTGGGCCATCTCGGTCGACAACGAAACAGGATCCGAGTCCAAGCCGACGCTTCCCAATTCGACCGACAACCTTCTCGCTTTCAATACGGTACATGCCAACAACGATGGAATTCGCATTGTAGGTGCGAGCGCTGAAGTCCGCGATAATATCATTTCGAATCAACAGGATCTGGGGCTCTACCTCAAAGGCGAGGAGATCTTCGCGCATCATAATGCCTTCGCTTTCAACCAACGCGACCGCGATCGCGAAAACGATTCCGAGAATATCTTTTTCTGGGATTATATCGGGCACAGCCCCAAATACGTCGATCCAGCCGGCCCGGATGCACATCTCGGCGGTTCCGGATGGTTGGACGACAGCTTTTTCCTCTCAAATATCGGCGCCGGCCAAAGCAGAAACAGTCTTGTCATCGACCGCGGATCGGCGGAAACGATCACGGCCGGCATCGATGGATCAACAAGCATTGATCGCGCACCCGATGTTGGCGTCGCTGATCCGGGATTCCATGCAGATGCCAGCCTGGCGATCGCGGTTCCGAGCAGCGCCGCCTTCGATCCCGCCAGCTTGCGCGGAACCTTTTTTGTAAGCTCTCAATTCGGATCGGACGGGACCGAAGACGAACCGCGCACCTCGGCCACCGCACGCAACCCCATGACCCCATGGGCCACCCTGCTCTACGCGGTCAGCCGGGCCGAAGAAGGCGATACGATTATTCTCCTGCCGGGCGTCTATCGGGATTCCGTCCAGATCAAGCGAAATGGAATTACGATCAAGGCCGAAACACCCGATAGCGTTGTCCTGGAACCGCTACCTCAGAAAGATACCGAAACAGGAGCACTGGAACCGACCACGGGCTTCACGATTGAGGCCGAAGATATCACTCTCGACGGACTGCGGATCCGCGGCGCCTCGACCGGGATCTCCGCTCTGACCGGATCCACCGGATTACGGATCCGAAATTGCATCGTTCTCGAGTCAAATGGCGACGGCATTCGTATTTTCGAGTCCGAGGGTATCCGCATCGAAAATACAATCGTCGCCAGCAACCTTTATGCCGGCATCAAACTTCGTCGTTCGGCCGGGATCGAACTGGAAAACAATCTCGTATACGGAAACGGCGAGTGGGGGATCTCTCTGGACAATAGCAGTGCCAGCGATGACGATGTGCCGCCGATCTCCGAGAATAACCTCGTGGCTGCCAACACCATCACAAACAACGCGGTTGGTAATCTTCGCCTGGAAAACTCTGCCGGGACCATCCGGGACAACCTCATCACGGACGCGATCGGTATCGGTCTCAAGATTGAAAACTCGGACGTCGTCCTTCAGCATAATGGGTTCTGGAACCCGTCCGATCCGGCTCTGGCCATCTCGCCTGACGAGGCTCTTTTCTGCCAAAGCTGTACGGGAAATATCTGGGTCAACCCGCACTTCCTGAGCCCCGCTGGCGTCGATGGTACTCTGGGCGGCGCAGCCTGGCGCGATGACGATTTCCGGCTGAGTCAGATCGGATCCGGGCAGACCATCCAAAGTCTGGCCGTGGATGCCGGCTCTGATCAGGCGCTCCTTCTCGGGCTTACCGGAACCACCGCGGCTTCGGGCACACCAGACCTCGGCATGGCGGACCTCGGTTATCATTATGCAAACGGCGCGCGTT
>DLYX01000462.1:0-12417 GCA_003447545.1 Deltaproteobacteria bacterium
GGCTTAGCGTGAAGCAAGATGAGCCGATCGGGTCGCCTCCACGCCTTTCTCAAGCTCCGAGGCGGCTTTCCAGACCAACCAACGCATGGAGTCAATCTCGATGGCCATATCCGAGAGCATGAATGCGACTGCCTGTTTGCGGCCAATCGCCTCACCAAAAGCGACACGCTCGGTGGCATAAGGCGTAGCGTACTCCAGAACAGCCCGGGACAATCCTACCTGAACGGCAGCTGTACCCACGCGGGCCGCATCCAGAATCGAGCGGATATCACCACCTTCATCGCCGCCGAGTCGGTCGGCCGCCGACACGCGGACCTGATCCAGGTCCAGAGAAGCTGTTGGAAGCGCGCGCAAGCCGAGAGATTTGCCGGACTCACTAATCGTCAGACCCGCAGCATCTCGCTCGACGATGAAGGCTTCAAGGTTCTTGTCAGCGCCCTCGGCATCACCATTACGCGCGATGACAAGGAAATGACTCGCCGAGTCCGCGAGGGGAACGAAGCTCTTCTTGCCAGTCAAGATCCACTCATTCCCGGAAAGGGTAGCCGTTGTTTTCAACTGCAAAGGATCAAAAAGAGGTCCGGGCTCAATCAACGCGAGCGAGGCCGGGTGAAACTTTTCTTCGCAAAAAAGTGGGAGGAAACGATCCTTCTGATCCTCGGTGCCATGGTCGACAATCGCAAAAGCAAAAAGCGCCGGCGCCATCGCCGCCATCGCGAGTGCCGGGTCTCCGTAGGCAAGCTCCTCGAGCGCCATCGCGCCAAGCAGGGGCGAGCGTGGCATTCCCGCACCGCCATTCTCCTCGGGAATTTGTGCGACGGTCAGCCCGAGCGCCCACGAAGCGTCGAGAAAACCCTCCGGGAGTGCTGCCTGTTCGTCCGCATCACGAGCGGAATCGCGCATCGCTGCGGCCGCAAACTCACGTGCCGTGGTTCGGATCAGCTCCTGCTCTTCTGTTGGCTTAAAAGAAATCAAGTCGTTGTCTCCTGATGTTTCGGTTGAATTTTGATCACCCGCAAGATTAATGCACTGAAACCGCAAATTTCAAGGCGACCACAACGGAGGAGATATCGATGAAATTCGGAGTGATGTTCAGCAACGTGGGCCCCATGGGAACACCAGACTTTCTTCCCGATTTCGCACGAATGAACGAAGCAGCGGGCATGGAGTCTCTCTGGACGGTGGAGCACGTCGTTGTGCCGGAAGGGTACAAATCTCAGTACCCCTACAGTCGGGATGGTCGTATGCCCGGCCCGGAAAACTCACCAATTCCGGATCCGATCATGCCGCTGGTTTACGCCGCAGCCTTCACGACCAAGATCAAGCTGGGCACGGGTATCCTGATCCTGCCGCAACGACACCCCTTCTACGTTGCGAAGGAGGTCGCTACTCTCGATGTTTTATCCAAAGGCCGCGCGATCTTCGGCATCGGTGTGGGATGGCTTGAGGAAGAATTTGACGGCCTCGGCATCCCCTTTCAGGACCGGGCCTCGCGGACGCGAGAATCCGTCGCCGCGCTGCGGTCGCTCTGGAAGGCCGATCCCGAAGCATTCGACGGAAAGTTCTTCAGTTGGGGACCCATGAACTCCAATCCCAAACCAGTCCAGGGGCACCTCCCCATCGTGATGGGCGGTCACACGGATATCTCCGCCAAACGGGCCGCTCGCTATTGCGACGGCTTCTTCCCCGCGATCGCTGATCCGGAAAAGGTCGCGCACCTCATTCAGGTGCTGCATGCCGAGTGCGACAAATTGGGCCGTGACCCGTCCGAGATCGAGCTATCCGTGGGTGCGGGTGCGATCGACCTCGACGGTATCAAGCGCTTCGAGGATATGGGCGTTGCTCGGATTGGTGTGGCCCCCGCAGGTTTCGACAAGAACTCCCTGGAGCAGGGCCTCTCGGCGTTCACGGATTCCGTTCTTTCCAAACTCTGACTCTCACCGGAATTGGTCTGCCGGGAGAGCCCCGGCAATCACGGCAGATCAAGACCGGCTTGTGCCTCGACTGCACTTCGAGCGGCCTGCCGAAGATCCTGTTCATTGCCCGGTCGAGTCACAAGGCGTCCAATATCAGGAAACCGCTCGCGAACGCTGCGTGCCTCGCCGATCGGGCAAGTCGCAAGGACTGCGGTTTTTGCCTCGCCCGCCAGACGCAAAACTTGCTCGATCTCTTCGGTGACGAGGCTTGGATCGGCGCGAAGTACCAAAAGATCGTAGGGGACGTCGGCTGATGCCAGAATCCGACAGACATCCGAGAAGCTGTCGGCGAGAGTCACCTCACAACCCCAGGATTCAAAGAGCCCCCGGAGATGGAGAGCAAGCCGGCCCGGTTTTTCCCATAGAACGAGCCGGCCAGCCGATGGCACCTCGAGGTCCATGGCAATCTCGGCATCTCCCTCGACGAGGGGGAGCTCGAAAGAAAAACGACTTCCCTTGCCAAGTACTGATTTGACTTGAATCTCGGCGCCCATCATGACGACCAGCCGTTGCGAAATTGCCAGACCGAGTCCAACACCGCCAAACTGCCGCGTGGTCGATGCATCTGCCTGGCGAAAGACATCGAAAATAATTCCCATATCCTCCTTTGCCATTCCGATGCCGCTATCCTCGACGGAAACCCGTAGCCGAGCGCTATCATCGGCACCGGTTGCATCGGAAACTTTGATGTCCAGGGCAACATGGCCGCTATGAGTGAATTTCACGGCATTCCCGATCAGGTTCAGCAGGACCTGACGGAAACGCGTCGGATCACCCACAATGAACTGGGGGACATCGGCATTTGCGGCCAGAATCAGTTCGACACCCTTGGCCGAGGCTTGCACCGCAAAGGTATCGATCACGCCTTCTGCCAGCCTTCGAATATCAAAGGAGATTTTTTCCAATTCGATCTGACCGCTCTCGAAACGCGAGAAATCCAGAACATCACCGACCAGCGCGATGAGGGTTTCTGCGCATGATTGGGACCGATTGAGGAAATCGCGGCGCTCCCCATCATCAGTGGCCTCGAGCGCCATCTCCGTCATACCAAAGATACCATTCAGCGGGGTGCGGATCTCATGGCTGATCGTCGCCAGAAACTCGCTTTTCAGGCGGTCGGCCTCCTCTGCCGCCTCTCGCGCGCGTACCTGCGTCCGTTCCGCCGAACGACGTTCGCTAATGTCGCGCAAGAATGCCGTAAATTGGACCGACGCCGAAAGACTGGATCGCGCGATGGTAAGTTCGATCGGAAACTCCCGACCGGTTTGGTGCAATGCCTCAATCTCGATACGAGAACCTACGACCCGAGGGGCACTCCCGCTGCGCAGGCGCGCCATACCGGCCCCATGCGCTTCGCGATAGCGGGCCGGGATAATCGTATCTGCCAAACGTCTCCCGACGACTTCTTCGCGTGACCATCCAAAGATCGCGTGCGCCTGATCATTCCACTCAACGATATTTCCCATATCGTCGGCAATCACGACCGCATCGAGAGCACCATCGAGAAGGATTCTCTCCCCCTGAATCCGAAGCTCGAGTTCATGAATTGATTGAACGGCATCCGTCAAGGTCGAACGACGGATCCACGTCAGCAGGATCGCGAGGGCACCGGTGCCGAGCAATTGGGGAACCAGGTTCGGTCCCGTATCCGGTGGCAAGCGAAACTCGATCGTCAGCCATCCAAACACCCAGGCGATCAGGGTCAGCAAACTCATCGCGCGAAGATCAAACGACAGGCAGCCGATTCCGACCATGCTGGATAAAAGAACGTAAAAACTGGACGCGTTGGCAGATACTTCAACTACGGCAGCGCTGAAAGAAAGCCCGACCAGTCCAGCCAAAAACAGCGCACGGACTTCCCGGCCGCCTTTGCCGCCCCGGACCCAACGCCCCAGGCCGAGAAAGATCGCCCCCACAACCAACGACGGCAGGACGAAGCTGCTGTCCAGATCGTCTGGCGGCAAAAAGAAATTCACCAATGCCAATCCAAGATAGATCACGCCGACCCAGAGCAAGGCTCTTGCAGTGGTTTCGTGAGCTTGCTCACTCATCGCGGCTTCGAAAGCAGCCGGTTGGATCGGGCTGGACACGTTTTTTCTCTAGCACTAGTGAACCGTCGGCCCCACCCAAGTCGCGCGAATTCACTTGCAGCCGATCGTCGCAGATGGCAGTCCCGTTCCATGGCTATGGAGACCCGTCCTTTTACCATCGATATTCCCGAAACAGTATTGCAAGATTTGCAGGAGCGTCTGGCACGCACGCGCTTTCCCGGCGAAATCGCCGGTGCGGACTGGGGCTATGGGACGGACCTCTCCTATCTCCGTGATCTCGTTACCTTCTGGAAGGATAGCTACGATTGGCGCCAGCACGAGACACGATTGAACCAACTCAACCAATTTGAGGCACGGGTAGACGATCTATGGGTCCACGTCGTCCATGAAAAAGGGACGGGACCGGCACCCATGCCTTTATGCATTACTCATGGTTGGCCGGGTTCGTTCGTGGAATTTGAACAAATCCTCGGTCCGCTGACCGATCCCGCAGCGCATGGCGGTGATCCCGCTGATGCCTTCGACGTCATCCTTCCATCAATGCCGGGATACGGATTCTCCGAAGCGGCCACCACGCCCGGTATGGATTGTGAGAAAATCGCTGATATGTGGGTCAAGCTGATGCGTGGACTTGGCTACGATCACTTTGCCGCACAAGGTGGTGATTGGGGCGCGATGGTTACGGGTATGCTGGGGTCGAAATACCCCGAAGAACTCATCGGCATTCACCTGAACATGGTCGTTGCCTTCCCCGGTGATCCCGCGAAAGCTCTCGAAGGACTCAGCCCGGAGGACATGGCCGCACTCGGCGATCTTGACCACTTCCAGAAACAGGAGACCGGCTACCAGCAAATTCAGGGGACCAAGCCACAAACGCTCGCATACGGATTAAATGACTCGCCGGCCGGGTTGGCTGGTTGGATCATCGAAAAATTTCGCACCTGGAGTGACTGCGACGGCGACCTGGAAAGCGTCTACACCAAAGACCAACTGCTGACCAATATCATGCTCTACTGGCTACCTGAATCGATCGGGTCTTCGGTGCACCTTTACTGCGAATCGATGCGTGCGGGTAAATTCCCGCCAACCGATTACCGGGTAGAGGTTCCCACGGGTGCGGCCATCTTCCCGCAGGAAATCATCCGCCCCCCACGGGCGTGGATCGAAGACACCTACAACCTCCAGCATTACCGCACCTTCGATAAAGGCGGTCATTTTGCGGCCATGGAGCAGCCTGCCGCCTTGGTGGAATCGATTCGGGACCATTTCCGACCGCTGCGAGGATAGTTCTCAGGCGCGGAGTCCCGTGTCCTCGGGGAAACCCAGCATCAAGTTCAGATTCTGAATCGCGGCGCCAGCGGCGCCCTTGCCCAGGTTGTCGAGGAGACCAACCAGCAAAATATGCCCGTCCGGGTGCGGCAGTACCGATAACGAAACCGCGTTCGTCCCGTTCCATCGGCCGGGGTCCAGCGTCTTTTCGTCACCGAGGAACTCCTCGGAAAACGGCATCACTTTCACAAAGAGCTCGCTCGCATAGCGATCTTTCAGAAGAGCATGAATCGTCGCGCCGGTGGCACCCGGCTGCAAAAAAGAGGCATGCAGCGGAATCTCGACTCGCATCCCGCTGGCGAAGGGCCCTACGGCCGGAAGAAAATAGGGTGCCTGTTCCAGACCGCAAAAATGGACCATCTCCGCGATATGCTTATGCTGTCGATCGAATGCGTAAGGCGCCTCAAAAGGTAATCCCGCCAAATCACCTTGAGGATCCTCCCACTTTTCAATCAACTGCCGTCCTCCGCCCGAATAACCCGATAGAGCGTGAATGGTAATCGGCGCTTCCTTCAGCAGAAACCCCTCCTCCAGAAGCGGCGCGAGTCCGAGGATCACGCTGGTCGGGTAACAACCCGGGTTGGCCACCAGGCGGCCTTCCCGAATGGACTCCCGCTGCAGATCCGAAATCTCGGGCAACCCGTAAACAAAATCCAGGCTGACGCGGTGAGCACTGCTCGCGTCGATGATCCGTGTATCTCCAGCTGCGACACTCGCGACCGCCTCACGCGATGCTTCATCGGGAAGGCAGAGAATTGCCAGATCCGCCTGACGCAGAAAATCACGCCGGACATCCAGAATCTTGCGATCGGCTTCCGCTGGAGCGATCAGTTCGATATCCGACCGTGCGGCCAATGCTTCATGAATCCGCAGGCCAGTGGTGCCAACGTGCCCATCGATGAAAACTTTCACAGCCATCTGGGCATCATCGCAGGCCCGACCCCCTCTGCGCCAGTCCGGCACTTCCACAAACGTCGATGCCGACTTACAGGCCGTCTCGGCTCAATCTGCCTACCGAGTGGCCCACACCGCCTGCAGGCGCAGCAGAGCCGCAGCCAGAAGCGGGATCGCCACAGGCCAGGCGGCCGGACTACTGGTCTGGGCGAGTACAATCCAGATCCACCAGGACCCGATCAGGTGAAATCGACGCCACCGGACACGACCGAGCATCCTGACCGAACGATCATTCGATGTGGCTGCCATGGCAAAAGTGAAAAAATAAGCCAATCCGCCACCAGCCAAAGTCAGAATATCGAGACCGGCCAGAAAGGGGTCCGGGTACCACAAACCCAGCGCCAGCAACGCAAAAAGATGAAGGAGTTGGGACCAGGCAAAAAGCAGACCCACGGCACGACGGTTCCGGCGCATCCAGCTCGTGGTCGTGTTGGTGAAAAGCCGGCACACGGGCGCGGTGGCAAAGGCCAACGCGAATATCAGCATGGATGCACGGCCGCTGCTCCGAATCATCAAACGCAGATTGGCCTCGGAAACCGGGAGCAGCAGCCCCAGATAGGCGACGGCCAGCAGCGCACAGAAAACCGGCAACCAGGTCTTTCCCGCGCGCTTATGCCGGCCAGCCTTCTCTCCCAATCGATTTTCAAAGCTCATGCATTCTCGAAGATGACAGTCCCCCGTAGGCAAGCAAACGAAACTTGGGTAGAGGTGGGCGCGTGCGAGAAGTGAAACCTTGAACAAGACGATTGCCCGGCTCCTCGTCAGTCTGGTCGTCCTCGGGGTCCTCTTCATCAATGTCGGCCCGGCAAAGTTGGGGCACGTACTGCTCGAGGTGCAGCCCCTCTGGTTTTGGGGAGCATTTATCGCCTACAATTCAGGCCAGGTCGTCAGTGCATTGCGCTGGAAGACACTCGGTGATGCGGTGGGCTTCGAGACAAGCGGATTGTCCTACATCCGCATCTATTTCATCGGGATGTTCTTTGGAATCGCGATCCCCAGTACGCTGGGAACCGATGGCACCCGAGCACTCTACCTGGGACGAATACCACCTGGCGCCACCAGGGCCCTGTCGACGGTGGTCGGAGATCGAGTCATTGGTCTGGTCACACTGATGACCGTGGCAGCGCTGGCGCTCCTGTTCGGCCCGCGCGGCGATCTACCACCTATCCTCGCTCTGGCGCTTGGTCTCCTGTCGGGGGGAAGTCTGCTCGCCTGGATCACGGCCCCTGCTCTGGCCTCCTTGCTTCCCGAAGGAAACCGCCTGCGCGAGTTGATCCGAGGCGACCTCCTGCCGCTCTTTCGCCACCCAAAACTTCTCGGCAAAGCATTTACGCTTTCGATTCTGGTGCATCTGCTCCATATCGCCGGGCAGAAGTTCCTTACCGATGCTCTGAGCCTCGACGTCAGTTGGGGATTCATCGCGATTTATCATCCCTTGATCGTCCTCGCGACAGCGATTCCGATCACCATAGGCGGCTTCGGCTTGCGCGAAGCAACCTATGCTCTGCTGCTCCCCTTCGCGGGCATTCCGGCCGACGATGCCATCGTCCTGTCCTTATTGTGGTGGGCTGTAGGCGCGCTTGGTGGCCTGCTCGGTGGTGTCATCTACGCCGCCAGCGGAGGAGCGCCCGCGGCACCCGGCAGGCCACCTGCCGGACCCGCGACCGGCTGATTGCGATATGGTCGCCAGCAACGCCGTTACAATCGGATCGATGCTCGCATCGTTGACTCCGGGCAAGGGCGCCCACTCGAGAATTCGACGACGCAGTGGTCCCGCGCGAAGATTCTCCGGGCGCAAGGCCAGTTCCTGCCGCAAGGCGTGATCGATACGATCAATCGCGGGTCGGATCTGCTCCTGCAAGGAGAAGATTTCGAGCGCACCCTCGCCTCGCTGCAACTGGGCCCGCTGCACTGCTTTGGCCGCCGCAAATTGTGCCTCGACCAATGCCACATAGGGCTCGATTTCCAGATGCGCTTCCGCAGCAACTCGTGCCGCGCGACGACGGATAGCCTGCTCCCGGCCGGAATCCTGAATCGGCAGCGATTGAGCTCTTTTTGTTTCTGCGACAAAGGGCATGACCTGCAGCCGGCGCGCCACCAGATCCGCGAGGCGCTCCTCTGCGGGGGACAGCCTTGGGCCGGTATCCGGAATGTAGCGCCGCCGGCGCTCCGCAAGCTGGCCGCTCGCCTCTTGCGCGGCCAGCCAGGTATCGATGGATTCGAGCAAGCCCGCCTCACCAGCGCCTAGCCAATAAGCCTTGCGATCCGATTGGAGAACCCGCGCTACCCGCGGCGCCGGATGAAAACTTCGGATCTCGAGGGTATCGGTCACCACAGCATCCACTAAGCCGCGGGCGAGCAAATCGGGAAGTGTCCGGTTCTCGTCCACCAGGATCAGAGCGACTCCGGGCAAGTGGGCCCGGGCGACGCGCTCCAGGTGACCGCCTCGATTCACGGCAACGCGCAGACCGGGAGTATCCAGCATCGGCACTGCTCGTTGGTTAGAAACGACTACAATGGCATCGGCTGTGGCTACGGCCCGCGACATTGGCGCCTGAATCAACCGATCACCACGAACCGTAATCCCGCTCATCGCCACCGCAAATCGCTCGTCAGCGAGGTCGCTGGTCAGATCCGGCCAGGTAAAGGGAACAACCTCGAGGATGCGGCCCTTGTCGACAGACCACGCCTTGGCCATCGCGACATCATAGCCCTGCAAGCATCCCTTGGCGTCGCGGTAGGCGAACGGAGGGTAATCGCCACTCATCCCGACTCTGACAGGATGGGCGCACCCCACCAGGCCCAGCAGAATCAGCAGAACTATCGCCTGTCGGCATTTTATTGGTTGAGCCGACGGCGGCACTGTCTTACGCTTGTTCCATGATCGCATGTCTTGACCTCGAAGGTGTTCTCATACCGGAAATCTGGATCAATGTTGCCGAAAGAACCGGTATCGAAGCATTGACCCGCACGACCCGCGAAGAGCCGGATTACGACAAACTGATGCAGTACCGGCTGGACATTCTTGACCAGCACGGGATCACCCTGCCGCAAATACAGGAAGTGATCGATGGCATGGGTCCCCTCCCGGGCGCCAAGGAGTTCCTGCTCTGGCTCAAAAGCCGGGCCCAGGTGATTATTCTCTCGGATACTTTCTATCAATTCGCTCACCCGTTGATGCGGCAACTCGAATTCCCCTGCCTGTTCTGCCACCGGTTGGAGGTCGAACCCAGTGGCCATATCAGCGGATACGAACTGAGGTTGGAGGATGGCAAACGTCGCGCGGTGCAGGCGCTGAAAGAGCTGAATTTCCATATCGTGGCATCCGGTGATTCCTACAACGATACCACGATGCTCGGCGCCGCCGACGGCGGTATTCTCTTCCAGCCGCCGCAGAATGTCATCGATGAGTTCCCCCAGTACCCCGTCGCACGAGACTATGATGATCTGCGACGAGAATTCATCGCGGCCTCCAATGGCGAAATTTCAGATGATTGATTCGGTTTTACCGCCGCCCTCTCTCGGCTAAGGTCTTCGTATGATCGAGCTCGAAAAAGACCTCTACGATGAGATCAAGACATTCGCTCTTGAAGCCTTCCCCGAGGAATGCTGCGGCTTCATCCTGTACGATATCGCCGAGGAAAAAGAGGTCGTTCGTCCGATCTCCAACGTAGCCACCGAACGCCATGCTGCCGACCCGAAGAACTTCCCCCGCGACGGCAGCGACGGTTATATCATGGAGGAAAAAGAGCTTCTGACCGTCAGTCAGGACCTCGATTCGGGCGCCTACGAGCTCCGCTCAATCTACCACTCTCATCCGAACAGTCGGGCCTATTTCTCCAGCGAGGACGAAGCCCGAGCGATGCTTTGGGACGAGCCCATCTACCCGGAGGCCGTCTATATCGTGCTCGGCGTTGACGGAAAGGCAGTCCACGGAATGTCCGCGCATCAATGGAACGAGGAGCGGCGCGAATTCGAGGACGTCCGCATTCGCCACCTCTGATTTCCAACCTATTCGGCAGTACGCTCCTGTCCGGTCTGCCCCAGCACCATCAACACCGCGCCCGGCAAGGCACGAAATAAATCGCGACTGCGTGCAACAATCGCAGCGGTCACCGCAAGCCCCGTCCCACTTCCCTGGAAACTGAAGATTGCCGCTTGCGCCCCTTCCAAGGCTCCCACCGAGCCTGGGATCGGCAGCGCGTGAGCCAAGCCGACTCCCATGATGGCGCCAGCCAGCTCAGGCAATGTCGGTGACGCCGCGAAGACCTGGAAGGCAATGGTGAATTCAAGAAAGATCAGCGCGTTCAGAAATAGTGCAAAACCGATGATCCAACCCATTTGGGATCGACGCTGAAAGAGCAGGAGTCGCAACGAATCTTCGATATCGATCAAAGCCTCCGGGGTTGCTCCCAACCGCTCCAACATGCGAGCAAACCGCCCTCGCATCAAGGAGTCTCCACGACCCAGTCGCCGCACGAGATAGATCCCGACAGCAAAAAAGCTCAATCCGCCCAAAACGACTGCCAACAGCAACTGCTCGCCCAGCGCCTGATTCCGAGTCGCGAAAAGTGTGCAATAGACGACGGCAAAGCTCAGATTCGCCAGCAACTCGATCGCTCGGTCAATGATGACACTTGCAACCGCCGGCCCCGGCGGTACCGGGCGTTTTACGAGGAGAAAAGCGCGCAACGGATCTCCGCCCAGCTTGGCGCCCGTTGTCACCGAACTCACCGTCACCCCGGCAAACCACATCGACAACAGCGACGAGAGTGGAACGGATACGCCCAGTGCCCGCAAGACCATCCGCCAACGAAAAGCGATGCCTGTGGCAATCAAAAAAAATGAAGCCACGTAAACGGGCAGCCAACGAATCTGCACCCTCTCGAGCGTATCGAGAATCAGGCGCGGACCCGCTTGCCAAATCAACCAAAAAAACAACAGGAAGCCGAGCCCCGAAAACAGGGATCGGTAGAGGCCGCGCTTCATGCGCGCTCGTCCGGCAATGCAAGCGGAAGCACCCAGATCATGAGAGAAAAGGCCGTGAGCAGACCCAGCGCGGCCACCATACCCAACCCGCCAAGTGCGGGGTATCTGGAGAGAGCCAGTGCACCGAATCCGACCATGGTGGTCGCTGTCGTGATTGACAATGCCCGCCCGCCGCGCTCCATCGCGGGCCCTACCGCCTTCTCCTCACGATAGCGAGCGAGCAGAAAAAGGCCGTCGTCCAGGGCAATCCCCGCGACTAGCGGGAGCATGATGATGTTGACGGGTGTCAATACGATTCCCAGCCAACCCGCCATGCCGAGCGTCCCCAAAACGCTCAAAATCGGCAATGCCAAAAGCGCGAATAAAGTCCGCGGTTGCCGCTCGCGCCAAGCCAATAGAGCCACGGTCAGGAGCATGACCAGAACCAGAAAATTCATGACCTCCTCGCGCAAGGTCTTTTTGAGCTCGGCTTCCATCAAGGGACGCGCAGCCACCTGCAAGGAAACTTCGGGGGGCAAGAGGAGATCCTGCTCGAGTTCCTCGGCGACCAACCGGAGCGCCGCAGAGCTCTGCGGCGTAAACGAAACCAGAATGGCGGTCCCGGCAGCATCTCGCCTGATATGGTGCTCGAGAATTGGCTCCATCCCGGGGAGTGGTCTCTCCAACGCCGACTCTGGTTGTGGCACCGTGCGGAGAGACCGCAATCCCGCAGCGAAAGCGGTCGTTCGAAAACCGGCTTCTTCGAGGGCATTCTCCAGAGCGGCTGCAGCCTCTTCTCGTGGCTGCGCTGTCCACCAGTCGATCCTCT
Organism: Deltaproteobacteria bacterium; assembly: GCA_003447545.1. Lineage (GTDB taxonomy): Bacteria > Desulfobacterota > Binatia > UBA12015 > UBA12015 > UBA12015. The sequence continues at coordinate 12,108 of DLYX01000462.1, forward strand.
CGGTCTGAGTCGCCAGTGAAGGCAGCAAGCTCGCGGGACTGGTCACCGAAACGACCGCACCGCTTTCGATAAAATCTTCAAGGCGCTGCGTCGTCACTTCGACACCCTGCAAAAGGGCCTCCACGCCGTCCGCCCCAGCATCCGGACCAATGCCCAGCATTACGGATCCGTGTGGGTTGGTGAAACCGAAATGCTTTCCGATCTCGTCCTGAACTGCGGCGGCCTCACTTTGACGAGGCCGCAAGGCAAAGAGATCTGTATTGAGGCGAACATGCGAGAGGCCCACGACGACCCACACGAGCCACAAAAC
>DLYX01000462.1:12717-26372 GCA_003447545.1 Deltaproteobacteria bacterium
CCCCCCACGGGAGCCACAAAACCAGCGCGAATCCAAATAGCCGTCGTCGTCGCGCAACCACCGAAGCCAGTCGTGCCAACCATATGGCCCGGCCGGGAGCATGCCCACCAACACCGGCCCCCAGCAATAAAGCCGGCAGCAGAATCATCGTTGCCAGAGCATTCCAGAAGATTCCGATAGAGGTCAGCAAGCCCAGCTGCGCGATTCCCTGCAGGGAGGCAAAACCAAGCAACCCGAAAGCCAGACCCGTCGTGACCGAAGCGATCGCTATGGGCCAGAAAAGGTGGCCCAGCGTCGACGCCAGAGCGTCCTCCGGGCTTCGATCTCCCCTGACCTCTTCGCGAAAACGCGTATGGAAATGAATAGCGGCATCGATTGCCAAACCATAGAAGATCGCGGCAAAGGCCAGGGAGATCACGTCGAGGCGCTGGAAAATCAGCAGACCCGCGGCAAGCGTAACGAGAGACCCCAGCAGGAGATGATAGCCCAGGATCGGCAAGAAACGTCCGCTGCGGGCCGCCACAAGAAAGATGAACAGGACTCCAAAAAAGGCGGCGCCGGTATAGCGCATCAAATCGAGTCGCATCATCGCGGCGTCTTCTCGAGCGAACGCGAATGCACCTGTATAACCAACACCAAGAGATTCCTGCTCAAGCGGTGTCCATTGGCTGCGGGCCTTGGCCTCGGCTCGCGCCAACCCCTCGGAGAGACGAGCGACCTCGTCCATCGAATAGCCGGCGTTGGTCGGTTGGATCAGGAGAAGCAGACGCTGTCCGTCTTTGGACATCAGGTATTTGCTTCCCGGTGACAAAGCGCGATCGGGCCGATTCCGCTCGAGCGATTCTCCCAGAATCCCCGTGAATCCAAGCGGATCCGCGGCCATTCGTGCAGCCATGGCTCCGCTGCCCGGCAACGCCAGAAGACCGCGGATGCCCGCGGCAATCTCCTGCCCCAGACTCGGGTCGAGACGCTCCTGCACCGCGGGTCGGAAATCCTTGCTGGTATAACGGACGAAACCGCCGTCGACTGAAAAGTCCACAAAAGCGCCGACATCGATCGACCCGCGAACACCGGCTACCGCTTCTTCGACCGCAAGCGCTGCCACGAAGTCTTCCGCGAAACGAGTTGCCATCGCCTCATCGGGCGCACGAAGCACCGCAACAGCCGCGTCTCGCGCGGCAAATCGACTGACAAATTGTGCGTAGGATTCAAAGGCAGGAGCGCCGGATGGAAGCATCGAAACCAATCCGACATCAACTCGTAACCAAAAGAGAGACGACGCGGAAACGAACAAAAGAAATAGCGACGCCCAGCGAATCCCGGCGGCATAACGAACGATCCATGCCGCCAGAGTCCGGATGCGAGGGTTCGCGTCGCGATTCACGGTTGATTCTCCGCAACCTCGCGACGGACCACCACATCGATAAAGCGAATCTTGCTGGTATCGCCGGCTGTCGTCTCGAGCATCACCTCCGATAGACCGCCTTCGGGCCCACCGAGGACCATTACCATCCGGGTCAGATCACTACCGGCTCCCGCTATCCTAGGCGTCAGCGCAAAGCTGTCTTTCACCGGGCCTGCGACGACTCGAAACTGATCTATCTGAGCTGCGCTCCCGCCGAGAAACAAATCGGTCATTTCCCGAAGCCCTGCGGCTGCTCCCACCGAGGGCAATGTGCGTAACTGTCCGGGGCGCCCCGCTCGGATCTGATCACCCTCGATCTCCAGAACTAACGCTTCCGGGTTTTCAATTACCCATCGAACCCGATCGGGGCGCTCCAGCATAAAAGTTCCTGCCGACACCAGAGGCTTGGCAAGCAGCGGGGTCTGCCGGTGCTGCAAAAAGCGTCCCTCGATCCTCTGCACATCCGACTGTCGAATCATCCAGGCCTTCAGATCACTTTCGACCTCTCCCCCGGAAGCATTCGCATGAGCGATCAAGCAGATAAAAAACGCGGCCGAAAGAGCACATCGCACCATTTTTCAGGAAGCAGTCTGTTCCTGTGCTGCGATAATGAAGTCCGCCAGAGCAGCGATCGATGCGAAAGCCGTTTTTGCTGCTTCTTCGTCCGCGATCACGACTTCGAATTCTTCCTCGATCAGGACGACGAATTCGAGGGCGTCAATCGAATCCAGCCCCAGACCATCGCCGAAGATGGCGTCGTCGTCGACAATCTCGGCCGGGGACACCTCGAGACGAAGGCCGTCGACCAGCAGTTCCTTGGAGCGTTCGATTATTTCGCTTCGCGACCTCATCTTGATCGAATGCTTACTTCTAGATTCCCGGTGGTACAAGGAGCGGAAACCATGAAAAAGTCCTGAATCCGGGCCCGGCAAGTGAATTTCATCCAAACCGGAAACATATATTCAGCAGGGGGCCGCCTTGCCCAAGAGATCAAGAAACGCGAGACTGGAGCAGGTAGACTTTCATGGAACTTGAACTGCAGGGAAAAAAAGCTTTGGTCACGGGGGCCAGTCGCGGAATCGGCCTGAGCATAGCGAAACGACTCTCGGCCGAGGGCGTTACTGTCGCCATGAATGCCGGGCACGACGAAGAACGTCTGGACGCGGCCGTGGGCGGCGTCCAGAATGCCGTCGCCGCATTCGGCGATATCTCCGACCCGTCCGCAGTCGATGCTCTTTTCAAGGGACTGAAAAAAAGCATCGGCGGCATCGACATTCTGGTTCATAACGCCGCTCGCACCAGCGATGGGCTTCTGATGATGATGAATCATGCAAGTTGGCGAGAGACTCTCGATGTCTCCCTCGATGGCGCCTTCCTATGCTCCAAGGCCGCCCTGCGATCCATGATTGCCGCTCGCGGCGGGAGAATCATTCAGGTCATCTCGCCAGCGGCCTTTCTCGGCAAGCCCGGTGCCGCCAACTACGCTGCGGCGAAAGCCGGTCTGCTCGGACTGACCAAGACGTTGGCCGGCGAGGTCGGTCGCTACGGCATAACCGCGAACGCCATCTGTCCCGGCTGGGTGGATACCGAACTGATCGCGGGAATGGAACCGGAAATTCGCTCACTTGAGGAATCTCGAATTCCCCTGGGCCGGTTCGCTGAAACCGAAGAAATCGCAGACGCCGTTCTCTTTCTGGCTTCACGGCGGGCAAACTATATCACCGGCACGACTCTGGTCGTCGATGGTGGTTTGACGATGCACGGATGAGACGAGTTTATATCACCGGCATGGGTGCGATCACCGCAGCGGGCCCCGATGTCGCGTCCTTGATGAAAGCGCTGCGCGAAAATCGCTCCTGCATAGGACCGCTCGATCTGTTTCCCACCGGCGACACCCCTGTCCAGATCGCCGGGCAAGTCGGCGATATACCCGCGCCTGAAACGCTCGATCGTAAAGATCTTCAACGCGCTTCACGCAGCGACCTGCTTGCGGCCGCAGCCACAGCCGAAGCATTCGCCGAATCGGGCCTGGCCGCAGCGCCTCCCGACCCCGCCAGGTTTGGCGTGGCGATCGGAAGCTCGACCGGGGGGATGCTCGAAACTGAATCCTACTACGAATCCTACCATTCGGGCCTTCCCCTGAACCCACACAGGCGAACCCTGCTATCGGCGACCGTCGGAGCCAGCGCAGACCTTGTTGCCAGCATGGTCGGGGCACAGGGCCGACGCCTCGCGCCCTCCACCGCATGCTCCAGCAGCGCTCTGGCCATCGCGATGGGCAAATTATGGATTGAATCCGATGCCGCCGATGTTGTGGTGGCCGGAGGTACGGATGCCCTCTGCCGCATGACCTTCTCGGGATTCCAATCTCTGCGCGCGATGAGTCCGGAACCGTGCCGGCCTTTCGATCTCAATCGTCAGGGTCTCTCCCTTGGCGAAGGCGCTGGTATCGTGATTCTGGAGTCGGAAAGCCACGCCGCCAAACGAGGCGCACTCCCTCTCGCGCGAGTCGCCGGAGCCGGTATGTCCTGCGATGCAACGCATCCAACCGCTCCGCACGAAGAAAGCCGCGGCGCCATTGCCGCACTCAGCGGCGCACTCGAGGATGCGGGACTCGTGCCGGGCGATATTGATTATATCAATGCGCACGGCACTGGTACTCCACAAAACGATGCCGCCGAGGCCCGCGCGATCCGACGAGTTCTCGGAGATACGGGTGATTGTCCGGTATCTTCCACCAAGGGTGTTTTCGGGCATCTCCTCGGGGCCGCTGGCTCTGTCGAGGCAATTTTGTCGAGCCGCGCCATGATCGAAGGCTTTCTTCCGCCACAGGTCGGGCTGCTCGATCCCGACCCCGAGTGTCTTCTTTCGTTCGTGCGCGAGCCTCGCCCCGCTGTCCTCGAAACTGTCGTTTCCAATTCCTACGGTTTCGGCGGGAACAACGTCAGTCTCGCTCTGATTCGGACATGAACGATCCTGTCGTGATCTCCGGGGCGGGTCTGATCACCCCACTCGGCACAGGAGCCAGCGCTGTTTGGGCAGCCATCGAGCGAGGCGAATCCGGTATTCGACATCTCGAAGACGACGACCCGCGATTCGCCCGCGGCGTCGATCCCGACAAGGCACCCGCCTGCCGGTTCGGGGGCTTCGTTCAGGGCTTCACGCCGCGAGAATTGATCCAGTCCAACCAGCTCCGACGGATGGATTGGTTGTCACGCCTGCTGCTGGGTTCCGCGCGCCTTGCCATTCAGCACGCCAATATCGAAGAAGAGATCGCCTCGGCCCCCGAGCGAACGGCGATCGTCGCGGGATCTGCTTTCGGAGCCCAGCGCGAAACTCAGGAGTATATTGATCGGCTTTTGAGCCGTGGACTCGGGGCCGGCCAGCCTTTCCTCTTCCCTAATCTCGTCCTGAATGCTGCCGCTGGTTGGGCGGCGATCGAATTTGATATTCAGGGACCCAATATCACGGTCTCCGAGCATGAAGCATCCGGCGAAACTGCTCTGGTCACAGCCTTCGACCTTCTTGCGTCCGGTTCTGTCGACCGAGTCCTCGCCTCCGGCATGGACGAGTTCAGCCAGGTACTGCTGCACGCGTTGGAAGATCGCCACCTGCTGGACCCTCGATGTCTCGGCAAACCGGAGAATAAGGCCTCGGGCAGACGCAATTTGATCCCCGGTGAAAGCGGCAGCACCTTGGTGCTGGAACGCCTCTCGAGGGCTCGCACGCGCGGGCACGAACCGCTCGCTGTTCTCGCGGATGCGGCCACCATGGGAACCGGTAGTCGAGCCCATCAATTTACGGCACCGAAAGCTGCCGCTGCTGCTGTGCAAGGGTGGCTACAGAACCGGGATGTTGACCTCCTGATCAGTTCCGGTGCCTGCAGTGCAGCCCGAGATGCTGTCGATCAAGCGATCGGCGAAGCTGCCGGGAACCCGACACAAATCGACCTGAGCGCCTATGTCGGAGAGACTCCCTCCGGTGGGGTCCTCGCTGCCGCGATCGGCGCTCTCTCTTGCGCCGCCGGGCACGGCCCGGGCACAGCAGCCGTATCGCCTCTCTCCAATGTTCTGATCAGCGGCGTCGCCCGCGGGGGTCTGGTCGCACCCCTCCTTTTACAAAGCCTCGAGAAAGGGATCGCCGGCCCTCAATCCTGATCGCCGGAAGGTGAAGTCTTCGGCTCCGAGTTCTCGGCGGCCGCGCCACCTCCGCGGCGGCCGCGTCGACGCCGACGCCGTCTTTTTTTCGGCGCACCGTCCGCACCGGCGGCCTCTGCCGAGGGCCGATTTTCGTTATTGGCGCCCGTTTTCTTTCGGCCGCGACCCTTGCGTTTTTTCTTGCCGCGACGAGGCGGTGCCGTGACTGGCTGAAAGAAGGTTGCGGGACGTTCGGGGCGACCTCGGCAGATATCGCATAGGCCGCATTCTTCCCCGTCCTCTTCGCCGAAATAAGATCGGAGATAAACGGCCCGACAAACCGTACTCTTGGCATAATCAGCCAACGAATCGAGTCGCCGTGAATCCTGCGTCCGCAAGTTGGCAAACTGGCCCGCGAGGCTGCGTACCTTTTCGTCCACTTCATCTGTCGGCACCAGTACTTCGATGATGCCTTCCTCATCGAACTTCACGATGCCGGCCTCTTCGATTGGTACCAACAACGCATTCGTGGTGCGGTCGCCGAGTTCAGCAGACAGAGCCAAAGTTTTCAGATCCGGCTTTCTTCCCTCGCCCGCCCAGGCAGCAAGAGCCTCGCCCAGTCGATAGAGTTGCTCGGGGCGCAGCCGGCTGCGTGAGAGCAGAGCCTCATGGGTTTTTCGATCCTCCTGAGGGTCATGCAAGAGGATACAATTCGACTTGTTACCGTCGCGACCACTGCGTCCCGCTTCCTGAACGTATTGCTCCAACGACGCCGGTGACTGCGCGTGCGCCACATATCTTATATCCGGTTTATCGATACCCAGACCGAATGCACTGGTCGCCACCATCACGGTGCGACGACCGGGCTTCATGAACATTTCCTGCTCTTTGTTCCGGTCGCCCGCGCTCATTTTCCCATGATAGCGATGCGCCGGAATACCCAATTTCAGAAGGATACCGTAGACGATATCGACTTCCTTGGTTGTCGTGCAGTAGATGATGCCGGGACGCCGCAGGCGCTGTGCCAACCGCGCGAGTCCCCGAAGGCGCTCGGCCTGTTGCGACTCGAGGACTTCGAAGGCAAGGTTCGACCGATGAGGTGAACCCGCCACGATCCTTGGTTCCCGCATTCCCAAAAAGCGCATCACGTCCGTGCGAACTTTTTCCGTGGCTGTAGCCGTCAGGGCCATCAGCGGCGGCGCACCCAGCGCGCGGAGCCTCTCACCAAGTCGCTGATAGGCCGGCCGGAAGTCATAGCCCCATTCCGAAATACAATGCGCCTCATCGATTGCAGCGAGCGAAATTCCGGACTCCTTCAGCGCTCCGGAAATTTCTTCGTTTGCCAGGGATTCAGGCGTCGTCATGACGAGCAGAGGTCCACCCTGGCGAATCTCCTCAATCGCCGCCTCCCGCTTCTTCCCGCGAACCGTACCGTCGATACGAACGCACGGCACCTCGTATTTGATCAACTTTTCGTGTTGGTCCCGCAGAAGAGCCAACAACGGCGAGATCACTACCGTAGGCTTCGGTAGCAGCATGGAGGGCACCTGATAACAGGCTGATTTGCCGAAACCGGTCGGCATGACCAAAAGGACATCCTCTCCGGTCAAGGCAGCATCGATCCCGCTTCGCTGCTCTTCGTGCAAGGAAGGGATCCCGATCCGACGAGCCGCATGATCCATCGGCTCTGCGTCCTCCGGAAGGGGCTCCATCACGACTTTTTCCGGCGCTCGGTTTGTTTCCGAATCATTTCGACGCCGGCCACGGCCCGAGCGACGTCTACGTCGTCGAGGGGTTTGTTCTCCAGAGACCTCTGCGCTCATCGGCAGGCCTCCGGGCAAGAATCTCTGCCCATTTAACAGCTCCTGAAAATAGGCCCCGAAAAGCACTGCTCCTGATCGACATCGAACAAGGAAGGAAGATTCGGGGTAAAGCGAACGAGGTCGGAAAGTTGGTGGAAGCCCGAACTCGCACTTGGGGCGGGGTCTCCCCCGCGTGAGAAAATCATAAGGCGCATACCCGTGGAAAGCAACCCCCCACCGGCAGTGCCCCACAAACGACAAAGGGATTGCGCTTTTCGACCACAGCGGCGCCAACGGCTATGCAACGTACATGGAAAAGACGTCTCTGGTCCTGACCTGCATTGGCGAAGATCGCGAGGGCCTTGTTGAAGCTCTGAGCGAGGTGGTGCAATCCCATCAAGGAAATTGGCAGGAAAGCCGCATGGCGCGTCTCGGTGGACGCTTTGCCGGCATCCTTCAGGTCGAGATCCCCACCACAAAGGAAGCCTCGCTGCGTACCGCTCTCGACGCACTCTCGGGGGCAGGCCTTCGAGTCGTTGTCGAAACCACAGCGGAACACGAGCCCCTGGACCATCCTCTGGAGCTCGAACTGATCGGCCTGGATCGGCCGGGAATTGTTTTCGAGATTTCCCGGGTTTTGAGGTCCTATGGGGTCAATGTCGAGGAACTCGACACCACCCGACAAAATGCTCCCCAATCCGGCGAGCTCCTTTTTCAGGCCCGGGCCTCCCTGCGGATACCGCCGGAGCTGGACCCTGCAGAACTCTTCGCGAAGCTCGAAGCGATCGCGGGCGATTTGATGGTCGACGTTCTTCTGGAGCCCCCCGAGGACTGAAGCCGACCCTCAAGAGCCTTCGGGAACCCAGCCGAACGGCTGGAGCGAGGCCTGCAATGATGGAGCAATCCTCTCGGTTTGCCGACGCCCTTCCAGCATCACCCGCTCAATCGCTTCGCGACCCGGCAGCAGGGAGACCGGCGAGAGCGTGCCAGTGAAACGAATCAGGAAACTCGCATAGGGTTCCTGCTCACCAAGCTGAACTTCGACCATCCGCATGACGGGCCAAAGCCAGGCATGCGACGGTGTCAGCCGCGGCCGGAACGAATCGAGTGCAAGTACGCAAGCATTGCGAGTCCCGATGCGACCTTGATGCACCGCTTGCCGCGCCAGACGAACCGGCACATTGGCGGCCACGCCTCCATCGATCAATGCAACGACTTGCTCGCGCTCCATCACGGACTCGAGAATGCCATGCATTTCCGGATCGTTTCGGGTCACATCGTAGTGCAGAATGCCCGGAATCGCCGCCGAAAAGCCGACCGCATCGACCGCATTCGCGTCAAGCGTCCGCGCGTCTTCTCCCAAACCGATAGCCCTGACCGAGACGGGATTCACGAAATCCATCATCTGCAAAAGCTGTTTGCCGATCTGCGCAGACAAGGCGATTCGACTCGGCTTTTCTGTCGCGCCCAGTTTCCGCGTCGATGCCCACTCCTCGGGTGAAGCCCTTAGTGCATCCGGACGTACCCCTGCCACCACGGAGACAAAGGGAATCTCGAGTTCGGACAATCGACATGGCGATCCATCTGCCAAATTCAACCGCTCTCCGATCGAACTCTGCAAAAACAGCCGCATGACACCCGGCAGTCCATAGCGCCTGCGAATGCTCGCAAACCGAAAAACCTTGTCGGGTTCCAGACTAGTGGCCAACTCCAGTTGACTGTTGAAATCCGGATTTCGCCAACGAGCCCGAAACAGACCGATCACCGCGCCCATCGACGCACCCACAATCATGCCGGGCATAATGCCGAGACGGTCCAGCGCGGCAAAGGCCCCAAGATAAATATAGCCCGCACCGCCTCCCCCGCCCGCGACGACGACGAGAGCTTTTCTACCGATCTCAGCATCGAGTTCAGCGGACGAGAAGTCTTCCTGATGCGCGCGCAAAAGGCGTTCACGCGTCGCCGTGATCTGCGGTCGGAATTCCTCCAACCACTTCCGCGCACGAATCAACTGGGCCCCCGGCTCCATCTTCGCTCCGAGAATTGGTCCCAAGGTCGCGAAAATTCTCTCGCGGAGGGCCTCGATCGGACCCTGGTCGACCGAGACTTCTCTGCGACCAATCGATGCGCCGGCAGCCGCGGCGCCGGGCTCAAATGTCCCGAGCCGAGCCAGCGAAAGACCATAGCGAATCTTGGTATATTGTTCGTGCGAGAGGACCCCGGGCAAGAGCAGACCTGCTTCCACCAGCGCCTTGTCCATCTTCTCCAGATGGCACCGTTGAATTTCGATCTCCGCTTCTATCGACATCTGCCGGGTTTCCCCTCTATGATTCAGCCGTGCTTGCCCATGGGGCCGATTTCTCGCGCGTTCGCAGAGGAACATTGTCACCGGGCCGAATTTGGAGGATCAGATGCTTCTCGATCGTTTTCGCATGGATGGAAAAACCGCTCTCATCACGGCTGCCGGCAAGGGAATAGGTGCTGCATGCGCCCGAGCCTTGGCTGAATGCGGCTGCAACGTCATGGTCGCCGCACGCACCGAGAGTGATATCGAAAGCGTCGCGGCTGAGGCACGCGCGCTCGGCGTCCGCGCCTCGGCCCTGCGCTGTGACATGACCAAGCGCGAAGATATCGAAGCTCTCGTCGCGGCTACCATGGAGGAGTTCGGCAGGATCGACGTTCTGATCAACAACGTTGGCGGCTACCCTCCGATGCCGGCCTTGAAGACGAGCGAGAAGGCCTTCAACGATGCATTCAAATTCAATGCGACGACCGCTTTTATCACCAGCCGTCTGGTGATCCCCCATATGCTCGCAGGTGAAGGGGGTTCGGTCGTTGCCATTTCGTCGGCCGCCGGACGCGTCCCCGCCTCCGGGTTTGTCGCCTACGGCACCTCCAAGGCTGCGATGACCTTCATGATGCGAAATTTTGCGCAGGAGTTCGCGCCCAAAATTCGCTTCAACACCATTGCGGTCGGTTCCACCGCCACAACCGCTCTGACCAACTTTCTCGATGATAAAACCCGATCTCTGATGGAGGACTCCACGCCGATGAAGCGCCTGGCCGAACCGGAGGATATCGCGATGGCGGCGATCTATCTGGCCTCGGATGCGGGCAGTTATGTGACCGGAAAGGTGCTTGAAGTCGACGGCGGACTGGAATGGAATAACTGGCCCTTCTGAGGGAGTCACATGGACTCCTGACTCTCCAGTACCCGCATCAGGGCACGCCGGCGAGAATCGCGCCGGCGTGCCTCGCGATGACCTTGCCACCGAGCCAAAGAAAAGAACCCGGGGGTTGGACTCGCGTCAGGCACGGACGAAGCCCTGGGCTCGGATGTCCAATCAGCAAGGCGCCACAACTGAGCCGCAGGCACCTCCGCGAGATCCGCGAGCGAGACACTGCCGGGATCAGGCGCCCGGTCGACCAGCCGAACATCCATGGGCAAACCGATCTGGCGACGGAGGTCGAGGTATTCCTTGGTGGGAAGCGCCATCCCCGGATCGGAAACCTCAACGAGAATCCGCAGATCCTGTGCGCGGACACCCGTATAAAAAATACGACCACCCAATGCGGCAGCAAACGTCTGCGCAGCGGCCAGGATATCTACAGCCATCGCTTCACGGCCACCGAAAGCGACAGAGTCCCGAGCGGAACCCAAACGTCGCACCGGGAAATCCGGCCGTTTGCATTTACATGCGGCGGTAGCGACCTCGACCAAATCTCCCGTGCTCCAACGGACCAGGGGAGCCCGCGCTTGCTGCAGGCTGGTGATCACCAACACGCCACACTCGCCGGGCGGAACCGGTTCTCCATCCACAAGGTCGAGAATCTCGCAGGAGTATAGGTCATTCGCCAAATGCAGCGAGCCTTCCGCACACGATACGCCAAGCAAAACCGCTTCCGGTCTCTGGTAAACCTCGACCACCCGACTGCCCCAGTCCTTTTCCAACTGCAAACGCAGCGAGTCCGGCAATAGACCGGTCGCGAGAAGCAGCTCGACCGAGGAGGGAATTTGGCAAACCCCTCCGGCATCGACCTCTTCCGCCAGCAAGAGAAGAGCTCGGGAATCACCGAAAACCACACGTGGCTCGAAGGCCGCCAGTTCGCGCAGGACACGGTCGATCGTCTCCGAATGCCAGATACGAATTTCTTCCGTTGGCAGCGGACCTTTCGCCACCAAGGTCATTCGGGAGGGCCCCGCCTGCTGATCCGAATGCATGGCCTGCAAAAGAGTGTGCGGATCTGACTCGGGCACAAAACTCGAGAGAAGTTGAGCGGCAGGGGCGATCTCGTCTCCGCCTGTGTCCGAGAAAAACAACTGGGATATGCCCGCCTCTCCGAGGTCTCGAATAGAACTTGTCGGCAGCTTCTGGAACTCGGCCCGGGTCGAGCATGGATATCCCTGCAGATGTCGGGCGTAAAACGAGCCCTCCCGCGCATGGGCAACACAGCTCGCCAGTTGCCCCTCGGTTACCGGCATGAGGACCTTCTCTCGGCACGAAGGGCGCTCATCTTCGAACCTTCGAAACAAAGGGTATGATCATGAGAATAATCCGCAACGTATCCAACCATGGGTGGTAGTGGCTATGCCTTTCATCCGGCGGTGGGTAGTAGACCTGAACGTCCACGGTTTCGATGCACAGGCCACGACGAACGGCGAGGATCAGAACTTCACTCTCGAATTCGAAATGGCGACCGCGAATCTCCTTCGAGAGGATGTTGGCCAGAGATGCCATTGGATAAATTCGAAACCCTGATTGCGTATCGAGGATCTTCTTGCCCGAGGCTCGCTCGACCCAACCGTCAGCGAAATCATTCGCCCAACGCTTCAGCGGATCGATTTCATGCACACCGTCACGGCAACGAGAACCGATAATTATCCTTTCCGGGTAACGCTCGGACTGCGCCACCAGAACCGGAATTTGCGAAGCGAGATGCTGGCCATCCGCGTCGAGTGTCACGACATGCGTAAAGCCTTGCCGCGAAAGTTCCTGAAAACCCTCTCGCAAGGCCGCACCCTTACCCCGGTTGCGAGTATGGGTGATCACCTGAGCACCTGCCTCTCTCGCTCGATCGGACGATTCATCGCGCGATCCATCGTCGACCACCAGCACTTTCTCCACATATGCGAGAGCGGACGAGACCACGGAGGCAACGGTAGTTCCAGCCCCGTAACAAGGAACCAGAGCGGCAAGGCGAAACTGACTCACCCGCGCAGAGCCTGCAGGCGTTGATGGATGCGGCCCTGCACCCGATCGCGAAGGTCTTCGCGATCCTCGTAAGAAAGCCCTTTGGTCTCGATCGGTTCGAGAACTTCCATCACGACACGTCCGGGGTGAATCGACAGATATTTTCCGCGAGGCATGACCTCGTCACTTCCGTGAATGGCGATCGGAACGATTGGGCGTCCCATTTGAATCGCCAAAGTGAACGCACCTTTCTTGAATTCCTGCAGGCCGCCCCCTGCCGGCGAACGAGTCCCCTCGGGAAACATGATCAGGGAAAAAGCGCCCTTCCCTTTGGCCGCAATCCGATTGAGCTTTTCGATGGATTTGGCTGGATCCTTCCGATCGATCGGAACCATCCCCAGCGTCTTCATCACGGCACCAAGAATGGGCTCCCGAAACAACTCCATCTTCGCAGCAAACCGCATATGACCGGGTAGGTGTCCCAATAATGCCACGATATCAAAATGACTTGCATGGTTAGGCGTGACGACCGACGCCTCCGCAGGGAGGTTCTCGGCACCCCGCAAATCAATCTTCACACCTGTTGTCGTGCCAATATTTCGAGCCACGGCTTTTGCGGTTTCCCAGCCGAATTCAGGGTTCGCAAAATGAAGGGCACTGACTAGAGCGCCTCCACCTAAAACCGAGGCACGGAAAACAGCCCGGTTTAGGAAGAGCTTCCCCGCGCCAGCCGGATCGGCTCCGAATCGGAGAAGATCTTCCCGGTTTGCATCGTCGGATATATCGGCTCCGGTCATACTTTCTGATTAGCCCAGAAGTCGCGAAACTGAAACCATTGGAGGGGGTATTGACGAACCTTCGCTTCGAAGAAACCGACCACTTCCTCGATCGTTTCCTGAAGAACCTCGTCGGACGACCCGCGCGGGATGCGGTAGACTTTCGACGGCAGAAATTTATATCTTCGGCGCGATTCACTGACCGCGAAAACGGGCCAGATGGGGACGCCAGCCGCACGTGCCAAATGGAAAGTCCCCACCTGAAAGGGCGCGGCCTTGTCAAAAAATGGCAGGTTTTGCGTTACTTGCCCGGGGGCTGATCGATCGAGCTGAATCGCAACCAC
>DLYX01000488.1 GCA_003447545.1 Deltaproteobacteria bacterium
CAGAACCTGGCCGCGGTCGGCATGCCGCCACCCCAGCAGCGTTTCACGCCGGTACCCGGCGCACTCGAGGTGCAGGACGGCTGGGTTGGCCTGAACGCTCTGACGGCTCAATCGTGGTCGGATATCTGCGCCCTGCTGGAGGCGCCGGATTTCGCGGATCGGCAGAAGGATATCCAGACAAAGCCGGATGCGCAGAAAGCTTTCTTTGCGCATATTCAGAGTTGGCTGGGGGCTCATACCGTCGAGGAAGTCGTGGCCCTGGCGCAGGCCTTCCGAATTCCTTCAGGCCCGCTGGGCAATGGAGCTTCGATCCGGAACTTCGAACAGCACCGGGAGCGGCCCTTCTTCGTAAAGGATCCCTCCGGGGACTTCGATCGGCCAGGATTTCCGTATCGGATGAGCGCCTCGGGCCCGAAAATGCGGGAGGAAGCACCAAGGCTGGGCGCGGATACGACGTCCTTGCGGGATTCCCCCTGGGCCGCGCGCGCACCGGTGGCACCCACCCATCCCAAGGACCAACCGTATCTACCCTTTGCGGGGATGAGAGTTCTGGACCTGGGGACTTTCTGGGCCGGACCCTATCTCGGCATGTATCTCGCCACACTTGGCGCGGACGTCGTGAAGATCGAGTCGGTGCAGCGCCCCGATGGTTACCGCTTTATCCAGACCTTCACCGGACTGGGAGAGAAGTGGTACGAGATGGGCGGCAGTTTTCAGGCGACCAACCTGGGCAAGCGCGAGTTGACTCTCGACCTGCGTCGGCCCGAAGGTCAGGAGATCTTCTGCGATCTGGTGCGGGAATCCGATGTGGTTCTGGAGAACTTCTCGCCACGGGTGATGGAGAATTTCGGACTGGGTTGGAAGCAATTGCAAGCCATTCGACCGGAGCTTCTGATGGTGCGCATGCCCGGGTTCGGACTCGAGGGCCCCTGGCGAGATTGGGTGGCCTACGCTCTGGTTCTCGAGCAGGTCGCGGGGATGAGCTGGGTGACGGGTCATGCCGGTGGCGATCCTCTGAACCCCGGTGGCTTTCTGGATTGTGTGGTTTCGATGCATGCGGCAACGGCGCTTCAGGCAGCGTTGCTGCATCGAGAACGCACGGGCGAGGGGCAGCTGATCGAGATGCCACAGCTGGAAACGGCGCTATGCCTGACGGCCGAACAAACCATCGCGTACTCGCTGCGCGAGGAAGTCCTCGCCCGTCAGGGAAATCGTCACCCGGTCTACGCCCCGCAGGGTTCCTATCAGGCCTCGGATGGCCGTTGGGTATCTCTCAGCGTACGGGATGATGACGATTGGCAGCGACTGGTTGCAGCGATCGGTGAACCTGAGTGGGCCATGGACCCGCGGCTTGCTTCCGGCTCGGGTCGTCAGGGCAGCCACGATGCCATCGACGCTGGCCTCGCGGGCTGGATGAACCAGCGAGGGGCGGATCAAGCCGTCGAGACCCTTCTCGCGGCGGAACTCCCGGTGGTGAAAAATCTCATCCCGGGGAGCGAGAGCTACGGCCACGAGCACCTTGAGGCCCGGGAATGGTTCGAGACATTGATTCATCCCCACTCGGGCGAAAAAAGGTACCCAAAATTTCCGGTCCGCTTCTCCTTTGGGCCGGAGCGCCAATACACCGGAAATGCACCACTTTTAGGCGAGCATAATCAGGAAATTTTGCTTCAAGAGCTCGGATTTTCTCCGGAAAAAATTGCACAGCTCGAAAAATCGAAGATTATAGGGACCAAACCGGAGCGTTGAAAAAGAGCCCGTGACGCAGAGCGTCTACATTTCGGGATTGAACATTGGTCTAGGTAGGTTAAAAAAGTTCACTGAACACGCGTCAGTGAAAAGGAAGTGTCCAAATGTACGTTGATTTTACTCCAAAACAAGAAAATCTCCGCGGCGAGATCCGTGATTACTTTGAAACCTTGATGACACCCGACCGTAAAAAAAGCCTGGTCGGCGTCTATCAGGGCAAAGAGTACAAGGAGACCATTCGTCAGATCGGCAAAGACGGATGGTTGGGGGTCGGTTGGCCCTCCGAGTACGGTGGGCATGGATTCACCGCACTCGAGCAGTTGATCTTCGTCGATGAGGCTCGCCGGACGGGAGCGCCCCTTCCCTTTGTGACTCTCAATACTGTGGGTCCAGCACTGATGGTGCACGGCACCGAAGAGCAGAAGGAAGAGTTCCTGCCTCGAATTCTGGCTGGTGATGTCCATTTTGCCATTGGCTATTCCGAGCCGAACGCGGGAACCGACCTGGCCGCTCTCTCGACCAAAGCCGAGCGCAACGGTGACGAGTATGTGGTGAACGGGACCAAGATGTTCACCTCGGGAGCCGGCGACGCCGACTATATCTGGCTGGCCGCGCGAACCGATCCCAACGTGAAGAAGCACAAGGGAATCACGATGCTTGTGGCCTCGACCGAGGATCCGGGCTTTAGCGCCGCACCGATTCATACGGTGGGCGGTGGCCGGACGCATATGAGCTATTACGAGGACGTTCGAGTTCCGGTCAATATGCGCGTCGGCGAAGAGAACGCCGGTTGGGGCATCGTGACCTTGCAGCTCAACCACGAGCGAATCGGCCTGGGTGCCTGGGGCTGCGTTGCGGCGCGCATCGTGGACGACGTGATTTCGTGGGCCAAAGACACCGAGACCGATGACGGCAGCAAGGTCGCTGATCAGGGCTGGGTGCAGAATGCACTCGGCGAGGCCTATGCTCGCGTCGAGGCGGCCAAGGTCATGAACTGGCGGATGGCCTGGATGGTAGAGCAGGGACGCCTGCCCCCGGCGAATGCATCCGGCGTTAAAGTCTATGGCACCGAAACCTTGATCGAGATCTATAGCCGTTTGACCGACGTCCTCGGAGCCCAGGGCATGATCAAGAGTGACTCCCCCGGGGCCCTGTTGCTCGGGGCTGTCGAGAGAGAATATCGAGCCTGCCAGATCAATACGTTCGGCGGCGGTGTCAATGAGATCCAGCGGACCATTTTGGCCACGATGGGCCTCGGCATGCCCCGGAAGTAGAGAGTATCCATGGCTGAGGAGATCACACCGGAGCAGGCTGATCGCCTTTCTCGTCTGAAAGAATTCGAGGGGCAGGTTGTGGGCGAGCCGTTTCGCGCTCACGACCCGGTCAATCAGCCAATGATTCGTCATTGGTGTGATGCCATGGAGGATGACAATCCTGTCTATACGGACCCCGACCGTGCGGCTCAGAGCGTGCACGGTGGAATCGTCGCACCGCCGGGCATGATTCAGGCATGGACGATGGCAGGATTGCGGGGGGCACACCGGGAAGAAGGTGCCGCTCCGACAGTGCAGGAAAAAATCTGGGAAATCCTTGATGATGGCGGATTTACTTCCGTTGTCGCGGTTAGCG
>DLYX01000620.1 GCA_003447545.1 Deltaproteobacteria bacterium
TTCCATTTTCACCATCAGGTTGGTGACACCATAGCTCTGCAAAGCCGCCAAAAGATGCTCGACGGTCTTGGCGCCAAACCCGCTCCGAAAAAGAGTCGTTGCATAACCCGTCGAGTCGGCAAAATCGACGTGGGCAGGCACGGATTTCTCGCTTGCCATACTCTGGAAGAGAATGCCGCTGCCTGCCGCCACCGGATGCAGGATCACACCTGTCCGCATCCCCGTATGGAGTCCGACCCCCGAGGCCGTCACGCTGCGCGCGATGGTCTTCTGAGGCAGAACCAACTCCGCATCGTGCGAGACGACGGCCCCCCCCCACTCCGGCCCGGTCGCAGCCTGGCCGGTCGGTTCCCCAAGCGCGCGGGTAATCGATGCGAGAAGTGCATCGATGGAGAACGGCTTTTCAATGAAATCAGCGGCGCCCAGGCGTGTCGCGCGCACGGCCGCTTCAATATTCGCATGGCCGCAGATGATAATCACCGGCAGGTCCGGGTGGTCACCCTTCACAGTTTCCAGCAGGGTCAATCCATCAACCTCCGGAAGCCAAACGTCAAGGATTACCAGATCGGGCATATCAGCATCCAGCAACTCGAGGGCTCGGCGACCATCGCCGGCCTCGACAACGGCATATCCTTCATCCGACAGGACTCCGCGGAGACTCAAACGGATCTTTTCTTCATCATCAACGACCAGAATCTTTTTACCCATGGCAGTTTCCTCTTACCTGACCTCGCATGAAATTTCCCGAAACCATCAAGATTCGACAACCGGGCTTCCCGCAGCCGAACGCACCGGCATCTCGATCACAAATCGACTGCCGCACGGTTGGTTATCTCGGACACGGATATACGCCCGATGGTCTGCCAAAACCGTCTGGACAATGGCGAGCCCCAAGCCCGTACCCTGAGCCTTTGTAGAGAAATAAGGCTCGAAAAGGCGGGCCTTCACCTCTTGAGTCATCCCCATACCATCGTCTGCGATTTCGATGCGCACCTCTTCCTGAGCCACGTCGAGCCTTGCCGAAAGCCAGACATTCCCCTCGGCGAAGCTTTCGGGAGCAACTGGAGCTTCGCCGACCGGTGCCGCTGCCAGAGGCAAGGCCGCGACCGCATTGTCCACGATATTCGTGATCACGCGACGGATACCGTCGCGATCGAGGTCCAGAGACGGAAGGTTCTCCTCGACCCACAGATGGAATTGAACTCGACGGTGCCCCTCACGGAATAAAACTAATGAATCCTCCAGCAATTGTCCCAGGTCCGTTGGCAAATGGGGTCCGGCCGGCATCCGCGCGAAATTGGAAAACTCGCTCACCAGATTCTTCAGCACGCCGACCTCGTCGATGATCGTGCGGGTACACTCGTCGAAAACCGAGCTATTCAATTCGGCACCATAGCGCTTCCGCAATCGCTGCGCGGACAGTTGTATCGGCGTCAGGGGGTTTTTGATTTCGTGAGCGATCCGGCGCGCGACTTCGCGCCAGGCCTCCATTCGCTGCGCTTTGAGAATTTCGGTTACATCCTCGAAAAACAGCAAAGCGCCAATCGATTCGTCCTCCTCGGACTTGAGGACCACACCGGTGGCGATCACCTGAACCGCTCCCCCATCGTGCTCGATGGAAAGGCGCTGCGGCGGAAGTTTGTCCCATTCCCCCTTCTGCGAGCGCTTGTCCAGTTCCGAAAGAATCTCTCGCACAGCGCCAAACCGAGGGCTGGCAAACCATTCGCGAAACGGCATGCCGACAGCTTCCTCGCCGATGCCCAACATCACGCGGGCCGCTTCGTTCACGGTCTCGATCCGGGCCTGCCGGTCGATCGAAACGACGCCCCCCGTAATATTGCCGAGAATCGTCTCGAGGGCGCGGCGGCGTTCCGCGAGTGCCGAGTGGGTTCCCCGTAAATTTGCGGTCATCTGATTAAATGACCCGACCAATGTCGCAATCTCGTCGGTACCCGATTCCATCTCGATGCTCGCATCCAGATGCCCCTCGGCGACCCGCTGCGTCCCGGCCGCCAGACGTTGGATGGGTCCGGTGATGCTGCGAGCGATGGCGAAGCCGAGCCAGGTACCTCCGAAAACGACCACCAGCGAAACCAGAACCAGAGTGAGAATATAGTTATTCACCAATGGCCGGCGCATCAGGCTCAATTGCTTGTACTGCCGATAACTCTGCTCGATCTCCGCGCGCCGGCGCACGACGCTGCGAGGCAAGATCGTATCCACGACAACCAGACCCGCAACGATCCCCTCGGCATCGCGAAAATCAGCAGCGGCGCGCAATACTGTCGCACCCCCTTGCTCGACCACTTCGGTCGACTCCACGCCGCCAAGGGCATTTGTGATGAAGATCCCGTCGGGCGGCACCGCCAGAGAAGCGGAGAGACCTGCTGTCTGCGCTTTGTTGAAGAGGTCGCCGTCGGACTTGTAGATCCGAATCGATGCGGCCTGCACTTCGCTTTCGCGCTCCGAGAGCCAATCCGACGTTACGGAATCCATGCCCCCGCTCTCCTGCAGATCACTGGCAATCCAACGTGCTTCGTGAACCGACGTCGCCATCGACTCCCGGTAAT
>DLYX01000122.1 GCA_003447545.1 Deltaproteobacteria bacterium
TGCGACACCGCGCTGCCCACATGTTCGGCGAACTCGAATTTGCAAGGTCGGTGGTCCGGGATGCGCAGAGTGCGATTGATGATAACCGCGACGACATCGCCGAATGCGCCAGCGCAGCAAAGTCTCGTTGCTCGGATGTTGCCAAGTTGATCGGCGGCGAAGCGATCCAGATGTACGGCGGGATCGGCATGACGGACGACGAGGAAATCGGCCTTTTCTTCAAACGGCTCAAGGCTTTGGAACTGACCCTGGGCGACAGCATTTACCACCGCGACCGCTTTGCCGGTCTGCGCGGCTACTGATCCGAGAACACAAGGAGATAACGCATGTCATCTGAATCCATCGAAGAATTTCGCCAGGAAGTCGTAAATTGGGTTGAAGAAAATCTCCCGCAAGAAATCCGTGTCGGCAATCGCCAATCGATGATGGGCCTCCCGGTTACCCGGGAGTGGATCAAAAAGCTCACGGATCGAGGTTGGGTCTGTCCGGAATGGCCAGTCGAATACGGCGGTGCGGGTCTGGATCGCAAACAGGCTGCGGTGGTCAAGGCGGAGCTGGCATCGCGCCGCGCACCTATGGTCAAGGGCTTCGGAACGCAGATGATCGGCCCGACTCTTCTCGAATTCGGGACCGAAGAACAGAAGCTTGAATTCCTGCCGAAAATCGCCCGCAATGAGATGAATTGGTGTCAGGGCTACAGCGAGCCGGGCGCGGGTTCGGATCTCGCCAGCCTGCAAACCCGCGCGGTTCGCGATGGGGATGAGTACGTCGTGACAGGCCAGAAGATCTGGACGTCGTACGCGCATGCCGCCGATTGGATTTTCTGTCTGGTCCGCACGGATCCGGACGCGCCCAAGCATGAAGGCATTACCTTCATCCTCTTCCCGATGAAGCAGGAAGGCGTCGAGGTTTCTCGCCTGACTCTGATCGACGGCAGCGCGGATTTCTCGCAGGTGTTCTTCGAGGGCGCTCGGGCGCAGGCCAAGCATGTTGTCGGCGAAGTCAACAAGGGTTGGACGGTCGCCAAGCGGCTTTTGCAGCATGAGCGCTCTTCAGATGGCGGCAGCGAAGGCGGCATTCTCGGCGCGATGAAAGAGACGTTTGTGGACATCGTAAAGCGGGAAGTCGGCTTGGAAGACAGCAAGTTGGCCGATCCCTCCATGCGACAGAAGATGGCAAGCCAGGAGATGGAAGCCAAGGCGCTCTCGCTCACCATGAAGCGGGCAATGGCCGAGGCCCGGGCCAAGCAGACGGGTCGAGATATCAGTTCTCTGGGCAAATACCGTTGGGCAAATATGGTCAAGAACGAGCAGGATCTGGTGGTTCAGGCCATGGGAACTCAAGGGTTGGGATGGTCGGATCCTGGTTTCGAGGACACCCAGCTGGAGCGCACCCGCGCGCTGCTGACCACGCGTTCGGATTCGATTTGGGGCGGTACCAACGAGGTGCAGCTCAACGTCATTGCCAAGCGCGTCCTGCAGATTCCGGAGTAGGGGGGGCCGACGGCGGGGCTCCCCCAGGAATCACGCCAACCAGGAGAAATCGAAGTGATTGAACTTAGCCGAGAAGGCGCCATTCACCGGATCACGCTGAACAATGGTCCCAATATGATCGACCTCGATTGGCTCGATCGCATGCACGCGGTTCTCGATACGGTGGAGGCCGATTGCGAGGGGGAGGCGGGCCTGGTGCTGACCGGGACCGGGAAGTTCTTCTGCAGTGGGCTGAATGTCGAGAAGCTGATGGCCTTGACCGAAGAGGAGATCCCTCGATTCAGCTCGGGCATGTTGGGCTTCATGCGCCGGTTGGTCTCCTTGCCCGTGCCGACAGTCGCGGCAATCAATGGACACGCTTTTGCCGGCGGGGCTTTTGTGACGCTCGGTTGTGACTATCGGGTCATGCGGGCTGACAAGGGATGGGTCTGTATTTCGGAAGTGGATGTGGGCGTTGCGATCGGAGACCCCATGATGCGTTTGCTCAAGGCCAAGCTGACTCCGCAAATCGCACGAAACGCTGCCTTGACCGGCAAGCGTTATACGGCCGAGGAAGCTCTCGATGCCGGGATGGTCGACACCATCTCGACCGAAGAGGCCTTGCTGGCCGAGGCAACGGCCTTGGCGACCAGTATGGCGGGCAAGGAGCGTGGCATTTTCTCCACGATCAAACGTCAACTGAATGCAGATTTGATCAAAGGCTTCACAGTCGAAGCCTGACTTCGGTCGCTTTGCGGAAGTCCCGAAAAACTCAAGAGAGGCCTGACCCATCATGAAGACACGCATCACGGAGCTTTTTGGCATCGAACATCCCATCATCCAGGGCGGCATGCACTTTGTGGGTCTGGCCGAGATGGCTGCTGCCGTTTCCAATGCGGGTGGGCTGGGGATCCTGACGGGCTTGACCCAGGGCACTCCCGAAAAACTGGCCGCCGAGATCAGCCGTTGTCGGGAGATGACCGACAAGCCCTTTGGCGTGAACATGACTTTTTTGCCCGCCTTGCAGCCGCCCGACTATCCGGGGCTCTTCGAGGTGATCATCGAAAGCGGCATCAAGGTTGTCGAGACGGCCGGGAACAATCCGGCCCAATGGCTGCCAATGCTCAAGGAGGCCGATATCAAGGTCATCCATAAATGCACCTCGGTCAGGCATGCCTTGAAAGCCGAGAAAATCGGTTGTGATGCGGTGTCGGTTGATGGTTTCGAGTGCGGTGGCCATCCGGGAGAGGATGATGTTCCGAATTTCATCCTTCTGCCGCGTGCGGCAGAGGAATTGGAAATCCCGTTTGTCGCTTCCGGTGGAATGGCCGACGCGCGGAGTCTCGTCGCTTCTCTGGCGATGGGTGCCGACGGCATAAATATGGGGACTCGGTTTATCGCGACGAAAGAGGCGCCCGTGCATCCCAACGTCAAGCAGGCGCTGGTGGAGGCCAGCGAGCTGGATACGCGACTGATTATGCGCGGCCTGCGCAACACCGAACGTGTGCTTACCAACGCCGGTGTCTAGAGATTGATCGCCAAGGAAAAGGAACTCGGCGCCGATCTGAAATTTGAAGATATTCTTCCCGAGGTTGCGGGCATTTACCCCAAGGTGATGCAGGAGGGCGATGTCGATTCTGGCGCCTGGTCCTGCGGAATGGTGGCCGGGCTGATCCATGACGTACCGACCGTCGCTGAGCTGGTCGATCGCATCATGAGCGAGGCGGATGACCTCATTCGCCAGCGTCTGGTGGGCCTGCAGAGCGCTTGAGTCGGATGGCCTCTGAAGTCCTCTTGCCGGGGGGTTCGTCATCTTCGGCAAGGGAGGGTAGCATCGCGTCATGAAGTCACGCATGCACGGGTCGTTTCGGATATATCGGTCGATTCTTCTCGCCGGCTTTGGGGTCGTTCTGGTCGCGGGATGTGGAACGTCCACCCGACCCGACCCGGGGCCACCTCCATGCCCGGTCATCGACCGCGTGGAGGTTGTGGGGCGCGTTGTGTCGCCGGAAATTCGCGAGGTTTCGGGATTGGTGGCAAGTCGCGCACAGCCCGACGTTCTGTGGGTGCATAATGATTCGGGAGATCTTCCCCGTTTGTTTGCGATCCACACGGACGGATCTCTGCGGGGTACGTTTTTGCTCGAAGCGACGGCTCGTGATTGGGAGGATATGGCGATCGGGCCGGGGCCGAGGCGAGGCCAGCAGTATCTTTACCTCGCGGACATCGGCGATAATTTCAGCCAGAGGGATTCCATCCAGATCCACCGTTTCGCAGAACCTGAGGTGGATGGCGCGGATCATCAGATTGCGGCAAGCGAGATCGTCACGATGGATCTTACCTATCCCGATGGAGCTCACGATGCCGAAACTCTCCTGGTCGACCCGGAAACCGGGGATCTGCTGATTGTGATCAAGACTCTCTATGCGCCCGGTCCATCTTTGGTCTATCGCCTCTCCGCGGAAGCCCAGGCGCGTGGCGATACCGTGCTGGAGTTGGTCGGCGAGGCAAATCTCGAAGGAGGCGACTTTACCACCGGAGGGGATATTTCCCCCGACGGTCGAGAAATCCTCGTGCGGGGCTATGTCGGGGCACGTCTCTGGCGGCGCACGCGACGACAATCCGTTGCCGAGGCGCTGGCGGGAGAACCGTGTGAGGTCCCGGTTGTGGGCGTGCCGGAGGAACCGCAGGGCGAAGCGATTGGATTCTCGCCCGACGGCACAAGCTACCTCACGCTGAGCGAGGGCCTTGATCAGCCCATTTATCAATACTCCCGGTGACGCTTTTGTGGATCGAACGAAGCCTCGAGCGGGATCGTGATGGTGATGTCGGATAGCGAAACAGAGCCCCCCCAAGGGGAGGGGCCGATGGTCGAGTTGGCCCGATTCTCCACCCTCGACGACGGACTTCTGGCGCAAGGGCGTTTGCAGGCCGATGGCATCGAGGCCGTTGTCGATGATCGCTCTTTTTCCGTGTTGCCGGTCTTGTCCAGCGGGCGGCCGCAGGTGCGTGTGCTTGTGGCCCAAGGTGATCTCGAGCGAAGTTGGCGATCTCTGGCCGCCGATCACGGCTCCGATCTGCAGGATATTGCCGAGTCTTCGTTGGCGCCGGGGCCTGATGAGCGTTGTCCTCTCTGTGGCAGTGAGGATCTGATGCTGCGTCGCTTTCTGATGCCGGATAGTCTGTGGGCTTTCGCTCTTACGGTTGCCGGCATTGCCCTGTTGATCCGTGTTCTGGGCTTCGGGATCCCCGGTCTGGCCGGTGCCGCTGCCGTTCTGTACGCGATCAATGTATTTGTCGGACCTACGATTGAATGCAAGAGTTGTCACCATCGTTGGCGCGCTCGCGGCGAGCGATGACCATTACCTTGTCCAACCTCGGATAAAATCAGAAACAGGAAACAGAAATGAACGTTGAAAATCGATTGGCCCCTTCGGAAGAGCAGCTCAAGGGATTTCTGGAAGGCGATACCGATACGCCGATCTTTATGGTGAACCTCCTGAAGTTCCGGGAGAAAGCAGAGTATGCCGATGGCCGCGATACGGATTTGACCGGGCCGGCCGCATACGCAATCTACGCCGCCGAAGTTCAGGGGCACCTGGAGAAGGTAGGCGGGCGAGCTATTTTTGGTGGTCAGGTGTCTCGCTTGATGCTCGGCGAAGTGGATGAGCTCTGGGACGCCGTGGCGATCGCGATGTATCCGAGCCGCAAGGCAATGCTCAGCATGATTCAGGACCCTGATTATCAGGCGAGCGAGCAGCACCGAAGCGCCGGATTGGCCGGTCAGCTGAATATCGAAACCAAGTCCGCGGATGATTTTGCTGCGAGTTTAAGCTGACGCCGTCGCTGCCCCGGGTGCTTTCTAGACAGCGCTTGCCTCGGCAGGCTGTTGTGATCGCCGATCTCAGGAGGGGCGCAGGCCGAAACGTTTGATATAGGCTCCGAATTCGTCACGGACCCTCGTGGGGTTCACGCCGAAGTCTTCGGGCTGGTATTGGTGCTCGCCGTGTTTGCCCTTCGGGTTATCAGCGATGAAGCTCCGCATGCGCGTGGCGGCATCGTCGGGCAGTGGCAGATCGAACGCGGCATAGATCTTTTCCACGACCGCAAACTGATCTTTCACGAAATCTCCGAACTGCACGTCGTAGAAGAGGGCGTCGGGGTAATCGCCAGCCTCGCGCACTTGCAGTCCGTGTTCGACGGCCCTGCATAACCTGCGGGTCCAATCTTCGGCCACTTCCATCCGGTCCACCTTGTCGCTGCCCATGCTGCGCACCAGAGAGGTCAGACTGGCGTAGGATGTCATCGAGTCGACGGGGTCGCGGTGTGTGAAGACGATCCGTGCATCAGGATAGGTTTGCAGAAGGTGCTCCAGGCCCCAGAGGTGTGCGCCGGTCTTCAACACCCAGCGCTCCGCACCGTGGTGTGATTGGAGATGTTGGAGCTGTTGTTTGTGAAAGTGGTAGACGTGGCTCCAATCAGCCTCCCTGTCGACCCAGTCCTGATATGTCGGTACGCGAAACTGGCAATGGAACAGGGGCGTACACATCGTCTCACCCATCAAGGTGACGCATTCCTGGGTGAGCAAGGCGCCCATGGGGTGCATTGCCTTGAATCCCGGAATCATGGCGTCGATGTCGGGGAA
>DLYX01000635.1:0-6379 GCA_003447545.1 Deltaproteobacteria bacterium
ACCATGGCCAGCGCCGTTGCTCCCCATCTCGGGAGTATCGGTGAAGTCGTCGTCATCGGCCCTTGAACCGCCACCGGCCGAAAACCTGTCGAAGAATTTCATCCGGGACCTTTCCACCTGGTCGCTACGGCTGATAGGCTCGGGATTGCTGGGTGCGGCTCCGACGTTCCGCCTACAATTTTGTGGCAGGGAATCACCACTGATCGCCTGAGGGCAGGCCCGATTCACGGGAAGTCCATGGCGAGCAAGCGGTTCCCCCCTTTCGTTCAGTATGGCTTCGGACGAGGAGGGGTTCGCACCCAGCTTTTGCCCTTTCCCCCGAAAGATTGTGGGATGGATTGCTCCAAGATATCCTCAGGTCAGGAGGCCTGATGGAAGAGATGGAGACGGGACCGACGCTGTTGCTGGCGATGCCCCAAATGACGGACCCGAATTTCAATCGTTCGGTCATCCTTCTCTGCCGGCATGATGACGAAGGTGCTCTCGGCTTCGTGATCAATCGGCCCATGCGGATTGATGTCGCTGAATTGCTCGAAGGGGACTTTACGTTGCCGGAAAAAGTTCTTCTGACGGCTTGGGAGGGGGGTCCCGTCAGTCCGGAACGGGGTTGGCTGATTTGTCGGGAGGCCCCGCTTCTTGCCGAGAGCGACGAAGAGGAATTTCTCGAGGTTTGTCAGGGCATCTATATGTCCAGTTCCCAGGCTCATTTGCGCAATATTCTGTCCCGCGAGTCGAGCGACGGCGATGTGGATCGAAGCCGACTGCTGCTCGGATACGCAGGTTGGGGGCCAGGTCAGTTGGAGGCAGAGTTGATCGCTTCCGCCTGGCTGCAGATACCGGTCGACAATACGCTGATTTTCGAGACAGAGGCCGATGAGGTTTGGGACAAGGGTATTCGGTCTCTGGGCGTGGACCCCTTGTCAATTGCGCCCGGTCCCGGTCTCCACTGAAACAAGCGGCTCTCCTCGACGTTGCGCTTTTTTTCGAGACGTCTAGCCTCATGGCATGAGTGCAACCGACGACAAGGCTCCCTACTATCTGCCCATTCAGGATGAGGTCGAGATTTTTACCCAGGCGCATAATTCTCGCCTGCCGGTTCTGCTCAAAGGTCCGACGGGGTGTGGGAAGACCCGATTCGTCGAGTATATGGCACATAAGCTCAAGGGGCCTCGCACGGGCGAGGGAGACTCTCTGGTGACCGTGGCCTGTCACGAAGACCTGACCGGTTCCGATCTTGTCGGTCGATATCTGATTCAGGGAGATGATACGGTATGGATGGATGGCCCGCTGACGCAGGCCGTTCGTCGTGGCGCGATTTGCTATCTCGACGAAGTCGTCGAAGCTCGCAAGGATACCATCGTCCTGATTCACCCGTTGACGGACCACCGCCGCATGTTGCCGATCGATCGGCGGGGTGAGGTTGTCGAGGCAGATCCGAGCTTTCTTTTGGTGGTGTCCTACAATCCCGGATACCAAAGCGTTCTCAAGGATCTCAAACATTCCACGCGACAGCGCTTTGTCAGCCTGGAGTTTGATTATCCACCGCGGGATCGCGAAGCAGAAATCATTGCCCACGAAAGCGGATTGGACGCCGATACCGCGCTGACCCTTGCCACTCTTGGTGAAAAGGTTCGTGCATTGCGCGGATCGGGCTTGGGGGAGGGGGTCAGTACCCGCCTTCTGGTCTATGCAGGCCAGCTGATGGCGCGGGGCGTTCCCGCGAGAAGAGCTTGTACGGTAGCCGTGACGAACTCACTGACCGACGACCCGGAAATGCTGCGCGCCGTCGGAGAGGTTGTGACCGCACTTTTTGCCTAAGTGCGGTGCCCAAGTTTACCAGAAGATATGGCGCCAGTTCGTCTTGCGGCGGTTCCAGGTACTATCGTCGAAGAAAGAATCGTTGCCGATGACAAAAGATGTCGTCATCTGGGGGTCTGTTGCCGCCGACATATCTGCGTAGGCGCGAACGTAGATCACGTAGCCCCCGGCAAGCCCACTCGCTTGCTGTATAGTCACCGAGTGAATCCCGCCGTTGACCGGCGCGAGGGGGTCCTTGTAGGTCCAGCGACGACCATTGGCTGACTCGGTCATGGTGAAAGCGGGCAAGCTTTGATTGAAGAGACTCCCGCTGCTGTTCTGCAGCCCGAAGGTGAAACCATCATCAAAGGGGTTCATCGCGCTGGTGGGCTGAACCCGTGTGCCGATGCGGATCAGATCCGGCTTGCTTCCGGCCCGGTATTTGATGTTGCCGTTGCAACCGCAGCAGTTTCCATTGAAGGGTTGCGGGGCTTCCTGAGCCTCGACAGCCACGGTTCCGAAACTCCATGAGAATAAAGCTAGAAAAACGAACGTTTTCAGGATCATAACCCTCTCCCTCGTGCGGTGTCCCGCAGCTTCCCCGAGCCTCGCTCGTACCCCCGAGCGCGCCCTTCCTCTTCCCGCCATCGACCTTTGCTTGGAATCTCTTTAGAGAAAGCGCATGAACCTAAGTCGATCCATCAAGGGAAGTCGAGCTATCGTCACTGGTGCAGCGAGCGGAATCGGGCATGCGACAGCAGCGCTTTTAGCCGAGGAGGGGGCATTTGTCGGGGCTTTGGACCGTCCCGGCAGCGGTCTGGAAGCATCTCTCGCATCCCTGCCGGATAACGCCAAGGTCGAGACCCGTCTGGTTGATGTGACTGATGACGCGCTGGTCTGTGCGGCCGTCAACGATCTGGCCGGAAAGTTTGGTGGCCTCGATATCGTGATCAATTGTGCGGGGGTCAGTCTGCCCGCGGCGATTGGCGATGAGGAGGCCTGGGAGCGGACCATGCAGGTCAACCTTTACGGGGTTCATCGGGTCGTTCGGGCAAGCCTTCCCTATCTGGAAAAAAGTACGGCCGCCCGGATTGTGAATGTGGCCTCTACCGAAGCCTTGGGGGCCCAACCCTTTGTCAGCGCCTACACTGCAAGCAAGCATGGGGTGCTCGGGTTCACACGGGCGCTCGCCGTGGAGTTGGGTCGCCGAGGGATCACGGCGAATGCGATCTGCCCCGGACCGATTCATACCGGGATGACGGCGAACATTCCCGACGAAGCCAAGGAGAAATTTGCACGCAGAAGGGTTCCTTTGGGGCGATATGGGCAGCCGGAAGAAGTGGCCCATGCGATCCTCGGTCTGGTCTTGCCCTCGTCCTCATTCATCACCGGAGCGTGTCTGAGCGTGGACGGCGGCATGTCGATTCAGAACTGATGCATGGCAACACCCCTCAAATTAGATACCGTAGGGGTGATGGACGAAATGACGCGCGGAGAAAGGATGGGGGCCCTCGAGGACCTCGCGACCGAACTGGAGTCTACCAGTCCCGGTTTTGCCACCCGCCTGCGTCAGTTTGGTGCGAAGGTTCAACCGCAGCAGAGTCCTGAGGCCTTCCGGGATCTGTCCGAAAGCCTGGCCCGGGTGGTGCGTCTGGAGGGGGTCGCTCGCGAGGCCGGTTTGGCGCTCCTGACTCTGGACACCGGGGACGTTCTGCGCTTGCAGGGGCCGGTTCTGCGGGGCTGGGCAGACGCCATTTGCGAGATCGGTTCGGTTTCCGTGCGTGCGGGGCAATCGTTCGGGGCCGCGGTGCTCCCCGCCTTGCCCGGCGCGGCTCCGGATCTTGCGGACCGTCTGGCGACCACCGCCACGGCGCTGCGAGAATTCGTGGGCGCTCACCCGGGGGAACCGATCGTGAACCGTTGCGCGACTTTCCTCGGGGAAGCTTTCATTCACCACCCGACGCTCGTCCATCAGGCGTGGCTTCGCTACGCGACCGCGGTCGCGTTTACGCCGCGACGGCCGCTCGATGTCCTTCGAGAATTGCCGAAGTCGATCGCGTTGAATCCGGAAGAGCTCGCAGCAATCCTCAATGTCGTGGCTCGTTGCGCCAGCTGGGATGTTCGTGAAGCACCCGCATGGTTTGTCGAAGCGCCGCATCTCTTGACCGGATTGCCCGGAGATAGTCGCGCCGGGTTGCTGGAAATTCTCGACACATTAAAGGACGACGCGGTTTCGGTTCTGGATCTCCTTCGTGGGGCAGGCCCTGTGCTCCGCAGACTTTCGGCAGACGAGCGTGCACTCGTGCTGACGCACACCCTCGCAGTAGCAGTCGTTGCCCCGAAGGCGGCGCCGCGTTTTCTGCGAGGGGTGCTTCGAGTGGTTGAAGCTGTCGGCTTCGGGGAGGAACTGGAAGTCTTCGTGCAGGAAGGACTCTCCCTGGCGGAGATTCAGGAAGTCGCGGCCGAAGCGTTCTTCTCCCTCGAGTCCCGCGGCGCGAAGGCTTTTCTTGCGCGCCACGATACGGCCGTGCGCTTTGAGGATATCGAGACCACCCTTCGAGGTTATCTTCGGATCCTCGAACGGAGAGCACCGAACCTGGTAGCCGTCGATCTTGGGGGATTGTTTCCCTTTCTGGACAATCGCAAGATCATCCCGGTGAGTGCCCGGTCGGGGACGTTTCCGACCTGGGAAGAAAACTTCATACTTCTGAAATTACAGGCAACACTGGCAACTCTCTGGGACGAGGCCGGGACTCGATCTTTCGATCTGGGTCAATGGCTTGGGGAGGAGGCGGACGGCGGGTTCCGGGAACTCTATGCCCGTTTCGAGCTTCCGGAGGCGGCCGCCGGAATTCTGGCCCATGTGGAAGCAGCGCGGCTCGCGCCCTGGGTCAAGGAGAGGTTCCCCGGGCTGGCCGGGGATCTCGCCGACCTGCGCGCCCATGCCTTTCGCGGAGACTGCGTCCCTGCCGATGCGAGCGAACCCGAGGCGTTGCTCTTCCTTGCCCTGGGGGGATCATCCGAGCACATTGATTTCTCCTCGGAGGGAGCGGGGCTCGAAGGTTTCGCACGAATCGCGGCCGATCGGACGGCGACGATCTACGATAGTGTGAATGAAACGGTCCGAATGACGCGTCTTCTCGAGGCCGGCGAACTCATTCGCGTCACCAACCTCGAGGACCTTTTCCTCGAGGATCCGACGATGTCGTATTTGCTCGACGATGCCGACGAGGATGGAGGCCCCCCGCCGCCGGCGCCACCAAACCCGGACAACCAGCCGATGGATGAGGCGAATATTCCGCAGGGCGAGCGATCGGAAGATACATCACCCGCGTCCGCCGTGGACCCGGAGCTACTGAAGGCCTACCTCGAACAAAACCCCCGGGTGAAGGTCATGCGGTCCGAGGAGGCGCTGGATGCGACCGGATTGTTCGTCGCGGGGCTGACCGGTGGAGGCGGGGAACGACCCGACCAGATTTCAAACGCGGAGAGGGAGCATGTCTTTGCCTTGTCGCGGGGTGCACGCGAAGCACGGGGCGTCTTCCTCTATGATGAGTGGGACCATGAGATCGGTGATTATCGGGTCTCCTGGTGCCAGGTGCATGAGTTGGGTCTGGGCGATGATGATCCCGGATTTTTCTCGGAGACGCTGCAGCGATATCAAGACGTTCTTCCGGAAGTGCGACGACAATTTCAGCGGGTCAAGCCGCAGGGCTATCGGACCATCCGTGGCCTCCTTGATGGTGAGGATTTCGACCTCGACGCGGTCGTTCTCGCCCGGAGTGACCTCCGGGCAAAGTTGAATCCGGCAACACGCCTCTACACCCAACGACAACGGGAAGAGCGCGATGTGGCGACGTTGTTTCTGCTGGATATGTCAGCCTCGACCGACGAAGAGGTCGAAAAACCGGACCTCGTCGAGAACTCGCAGGAATTGCCGGAAGATTTGTCAGACACCTTCTTGCCCCTTGAATCTCTTGAAAAAGAACGCGGTCGACGCGTCATCGATATTCAGAAGGAAGCTTTGACAATTATGTCACAAGCTCTCGAAGAGATCGGTGATTTGTTTTCGATCTATGGTTTTTCCGGACACGGCCGGGAGCGGGTAGAACTTTTTGACGTGAAGAGTTTCGATGAGGCGCTCTCTTTGGCGGTGAAGAGTCGGTTGAGCGCGATCGAGCCGCAACGTTCGACACGCATGGGGCCGGCGATTCGGCATTCGATCCGCCGGCTGGCCTCGGTGTCCTCGCGGTCGAAGCATCTGATTTTGCTCTCGGATGGCTTTCCGCAAGATTTTGATTACGGTCGCGACCGGCGGTCCAATCTCTACGGCCTGCGGGATACTGCGCAGGCGTTGCGCGAGGCGGAGCAGGCAGGCATTTCCACTTTCTGCATTACGGTCGATCGTGCCGGTAACGATTATCTTCGCGAGATGTGCGACAAGGATCGATATCTCGTCATCGAAGATATTGCCGAGTTACCGCTCGAGCTTCCGAAGATCTATTCGCGGGCGACGCGCGACGGCTGAGCGTCGATCGACGAGAGAACCGGAGTCGGCGACAGCAGGGGACCCCAAAGCTTG
>DLYX01000635.1:6672-13817 GCA_003447545.1 Deltaproteobacteria bacterium
CGGCGACAGCAGGGGCCCCCAAAGCTTCCGGGCCGCCGCATGAGGGTCCTCCAGCACCCCGGGTTTTGCCGCCAGTCGCAGCGCCTGCCGGGTGGTGGGCTGCCAATGCGGCCAGCTGGGCAGACCATCGTGGCCGGGAACTTCACCGTGAGCAAAACGCGCCCAGGATTTTTGCATACGTCGGGAAAGAGTTCTGATGTCGGAGGACCATCCCATGGTCGCGGCGAGCGGGCCTTTGCGCACGGTTCCGAAGACAAAGGGGATATCGAGCCCGTGAAATGCTCCCGTATAGGAGCCAACCAGCGGCAGCTGCCCGTCGAATCGGTAAAAATATACCTCGCCACCGGCGCGGCTCAGAGTGTCGGCGAGAATTCCGGCCGGTGCGTGAAAGACCATGTCGGACATGAACCGGCTCCATCGATAGCGGGGTGCACCGAGAGATTCGTTGTACGTTTCATGAAACCGGTCGAGGAGGTTTGGATCGATGCTGTTGGCCGAGAGCACTCGGAGGATCCTGCGCTCGAGACCGGCTTCGTCGAGGCTTCGTCCCGAGCTATCGGCTGCCATGAACAGCGCCCACTCGTCCTGATTGCTCCCCATCAGAACCGGTACGGGAGTTTTGCCCGAATTGCGGATCCTTTGCAGCGGTTGCTCGGAAAGAAGCTGTCCGTCGATCGATGGCTGCCACGGAAGGTTGGCCACGCCTACGGAAAGCTCGCGGGTCGTCGCTGTTTGCGCTGTGAGCAGGCGGCCGACGGGCACTCGACGCAGTTGCGCCGGGTTGGCTCGCGGCAAGCCGACGTAACGTAAAAAGGCACGCCCAACTCTTTCGGAGATCTCGTGTTCGGAGACATTTGAAGCCGCACCGCTTTGCAGAATGGCACGGTGAAAGAGTCCTTCCGCAGCCGGTGTACCCAGGAGGGTTCCAACGCTCATTGCACCTGCGGATTCACCAAAGATGGTGACGTTGCCCGGGTCGCCGCCGAAACAGGCGATATGGTCGCGCACCCAGCGCAGCGCGGCGATCTGATCCTTGATGCCCAGATTGGGTTCAATCTCATCCGGACGGCCTCGCAGCGCGTCCATATTGAGCGATCCGAGAACGCCGAGCCGATAGTTTGCCGAAACCACAACGACATCACCGCGTTGCGAAAGTCGGGAACCGCTGTAGAGGGCTGTCGACCCTGAGCCCAGAAGGAAAGCACCGCCGTGGATCCAGACCATGACGGGGCGAGGGCGGCTGTCGGCCGCGGGGGTCCATACGTTGAGGTAGAGACAATCCTCACTATTATCGTCAACCGTTCCGAGCAGTCGGCGGGCGGCCAGAAGTGTTTGCGGTGTCTGCTGGGCGGAGGGACCAAAGTGCGTTGCCTGTCGCACGCCCTGCCACGCGGGCATCGGTTCGGGCGATCGGAAACGTCCCGGGCCTACAGGCGGTGACGCAAAGGGGATCCCTCGAAAAACGAGGCCACGCTTTTGCTGCTTTCCCTCGAGGGAACCCGAGGGTGTATGCACGACAATCCGAGCCATCCGGTTTGGGGAAGAAAAGGAATCCGAGGTGAGCCTACGGACTTCCTCAGTTCGTCAGACCCCACTTCTTCTTGTTTTCTTCGATCGCGTCCTCGGAGGGATGGTCGGTCTTTTCCTGCTCCTTGACCTCGAAATTATCCATATCGTCGATCATCTTGTAATTCAGAGGTGTATCGTCGGTGAAGACTTCAGGCACAGCCACTTCTTCGTAGATCGCCTGCCAGGGGCATTCGGGCTCACAGGCCCCGCAGTCGATGCATTCGTCCGGGTTTATATAGAGCTGGTTCGGGAAGGAGTCCTTGTCACTGCCTTTGTATTCATAAATGCAATCGACGGGGCATACGGCGACACAGCCAGTATCCACACAATCGCGGCAGAGCCGTGTAACGATGTAGGACATATTTTCTCCTTCGGTCATCGCGTTGTAAGCGATAGTAACAAAAATTTTGGTAGCGTATCCGGGATAGCGAAGCAAAGCGCCGGTTGGCCTCGCGGATGGCGGGTTTCAGGCAGGCCGGCAGATCAGTTAGAGAGGTTTCCATGACAGAAAAGAGCATGATTCCGGATGCCTCAACTCTGGCGGAATCCGTCCGTTCCCAAGCCCGGACTCCGGAGGAACTCCTCGATGAGGCGATTCTTTCCATCGAGAGAGAAAACCCTGAACTGAACGCTGTTGTCCATACCCTTTATGACGAGGCTCGGGCACGAATCGCGGCAGGGTTGCCGGACGGGCCCTTTCGCGGGGTGCCCATCCTGCTCAAGGATCTCGATGCGCCACTAGCGGGTGCACCTTTTCACTGCGGGACACGATTTCTTCGTGATCTGGAATTTCGTGCGGATACCAACGCGTATTTTGTCGATCGGCTTCTGGCTGCCGGGTTTGTCCCGATCGGCAAGACAAACACGCCCGAGTTGGGGCTCGCAGTGACCACAGAACCGCTTTCCTGCGGAGCCAGCCGAAATCCCTGGAACCCCGCGCACTCTACCGGTGGGTCGAGTGGAGGTGCTGCGGCAGCGGTCGCAGGGGGGCTGATCTCGATTGCCCATGCCAGTGATGGCGGTGGATCGATTCGTATCCCGGCCAGCGCCTGCGGGTTGGTCGGGCTGAAGCCCTCTCGCGGTCGAGTTTCTCTGGGCCCGGATTACGGTTCTTATTGGCAAGGCTTTGTGACCAACCATGTCGTCACCCGCAGTGTGCGTGATACCGCCGCCGTTCTGGATGTCGTTTCCGGGTTGGAGCCGGGCGATCCCTATACAGCGCCGCTACCCGCGGGTCCCTTTCTGAACGAAACCTCGAAGTCTCCCGGGCGGTTGCGAATCGGCCTGATGATGCAGGCCCCGGGCGCTCGGAGCGCGCTGGATCCTGCGTGCGTGGAAGCCGTCCGTCGCGCCGGGCAGGCTCTGGAAAGTCTTGGGCATCAAGTGGAGGAGTCACACCCGGAGGCCATCGATCAGGTAGACGAACGCAACGGGCATTTCACAACGGTCGTAGTGTCGTGGACGGCAGCCGCCCTTGCGCATTGGGAGGCTCGGACCGGCGAACCCATCCCGGCTGAAGGGCTCGAGCCACTGACCGTCAACCTCGCCGAGATCGGGAAGTCGATTTCAGCGGTTGACTATCTGGCGACGGTTCGCTGGTGCGAGTCCTTTACCCGGCAGATGGCCGCTTGGTGGGAGAATGGATATGATTTGCTGGTGACGCCGACTTTGGGAACGCCTCCGCCACCTCTGGGAACATTGACATCGCCGGATGGTGACCTCGCTGCCGTTATCGAATCTCTCGAGAAATTCAGTCCCTTTGTCGCGCCCTTCAACATGACCGGCCAGCCAGCGGTTTCGCTGCCCCTTCATCAAAGTCATGCCGGGTTGCCAATCGGCGTCCAATGTATCGCGCCTTATGCTCGGGAAGATCTTCTCCTGCAGGTAGCAGCGCAACTCGAGACGGCGATGCCCTGGGCGGATCGTCGACCTGCGGCCCTCGCGTCATGAAGTCCGATCAACCCGTAGATCTTGCGTTCGATCGAGATCATCTCTGGCATCCATATACATCAATGAAGAATCCCCTGCCGGTGCAGCCGGTGGTTGCGGCGCGCGGTGTACGATTGGAGCTCGCAGACGGTCGTCATTTGATTGACGGGATGTCGTCATGGTGGGCGGCTATCCACGGATACGGCGTGTCCGCGATCGACGAGGCTGTTCGCGATCAGCAAGACCGGATGTCGCATATGATGTTTGGCGGTCTGACACATGCCTCGGCAATTGAATTGGCTCGGCAGTTGATCAGATGGACCCCCGATGATCTCCAGCACGTTTTTCTGGCGGACTCCGGGTCGGTTGCTGTCGAGGTCGCGATCAAGATGGCGCTCCAGTACTGGCGAAGCGCGGGCGTGCCTCGCCGCGAGAAGTTGGTCACGGTGCGAGGCGGGTACCATGGAGATACTTTCGGGGCGATGGCGGTATGTGATCCCGTTACGGGCATGCACGGACTTTTTTCAGGGTCGCTGGCTCAACATCATTTCGCTCCGCGGCCGCAGACCGCTTTTGGTGCGTCCTGGGATCCGATGGACCTCGACGCGATGCGAGACTTGTTGCAGCGCTCCGAGCACGAAATTGCTGCCGTGATCCTCGAACCGATCGTGCAGGGCGCGGGGGGTATGTGGTTTTACCACCCGGAGTATCTGCGTGGTCTGCGCGCGCTCTGCGACCAGCATGGGATCTTGCTGATCTTCGACGAGATTGCGACAGGGTTCGGGCGGACCGGCAAGATGTTCGCTCTGGAGCACGCTGGCGTCACGCCCGATATCTTGTGCGTGGGCAAAGCCTTGACGGGTGGAACCATGACATTGGCAGCGACTCTGGCGTCGCGGCGGGTTGCTGCCGGTATTTCCGAGGGCGAGCATCCCGAGTTGATGCACGGCCCGACGTTTATGGGGAATCCACTGGCATGTGCGGCCGCTGTCGCGAGCCTGCGACTGCTTGAGGAGAGCCCATGGGAGGATCGCGTCAGCGGAATCGAGGCCCAATTGCGGTCCGAACTCGAGCCTCTCGGCGGCGCGCCGGCGGTCGCCGACGTGCGTGTTTTGGGGGCGATCGGGGTGGTGGAAATGTGCGAGCCGGTGGTGATGCGCGAGATACAGAGCTACTTTGTCGAGCAAGGTGTCTGGATTCGGCCCTTCGGACGCCTCGTCTATTTGATGCCACCTTTTGTGATCGAGACCGAGGACCTGTCCCGACTTACGGGCGCGATTGGTTCGTGGATTGAAAAGGGTTCCTGAATCTACTGTCGGGATCCGACCAGAGATTGAACGGCCTCGCCCATGCCATCGATCGAGAGATGGTACATCGGGAAAATTTTCCGAACCGTGCGGGTCGTGTGGTAGTTATCCCAGAAGCGTGATTCTTCCGGATTGATCCACACAGACCGATCAAAATGTGTCTCGATGCGTTGCAGCCATTCAATGCCGGGCGTAGCGGAGCCACGCCAAGGGTCGATCGAACCATTCGGTTCAAATAGTTCGGCGGGGTGCATACCGGCATCGCCGACGATCATGACTTTCCATCGGTCATCAAGACGGCGGAAAAGATCAGCGGTGGGGACAGCCTGATCTCGTGTCATACGAGCCCCGTTATAAACTTCATCATAGACGCAGTTGTGGAAATAATAGGCCTGGAATTCCCGCAAACCGCGCTCCTCGTGGAGGGCCGTCAGCAACTGGCTCACCGGTTCGAAGAACGGGTCCATGGTGCCCCCGACATCCATGAGCAGGAGGAGGCGGATGTCGTTTTTTCGGGGGGCTCGGAATACCAATTCGATCTCGCCTGCGTTCTTGCAGGTCTCATCAATTGTTTCGTCGAGAGCGAGTTCGGATTGTGCACCCCGTCGCGTCAGTTGGCGCAGTCGGCGGAGAGCCATGCGAAGCTGCCGGATATCGATCGTCCGGTCAGTTCGATAATCAGAGAAGCGACGCTCTTCGGCGACTTTCATCGCCGATCGCGACTTTCCGGGTCCACCGACGCGAACGCCGGTCGGGTGCGTGCCGCCGTGGCCGAAGGGCGATCGACCACCGGTACCGACCCATTTGTTCCCGCCATCATGTTGCTCGGTCTGCTCCTCGAGGCGCTCGAGGAATTTCTTCATCAACTCGTCACTGGATAGTTCTTCGAGTTCGGCAAGTTGCTCCGGGGTGAGTTCGGGGAGATCCTTGGCTTCTTCGAGCCACTTCAGGACCTCGTCGGTGATCCCTTCGAGACTTCCTTCGATACCGCGGAAGACTTTGAGAAAGACCCGATCATAGGCATCGAACTGAGTCTCCGTCTTGATCAGACAAGTCCGACCGAGATGGTAGAAGCGCTCGAGGCTGGAGCCATGCAGGCCCTTCTGCATGGCGTCCAGAAGCCCTTGCCATTCCTGCAGGGAAACAGGAACGCCTTCTTTGCGAAGGCCGTAGAATAAATCCAGAAACATAATCCGAGGTTCGCCTTATTGCTGGTAACGCGGTCCGAGTTCGCTCCAGTCCTTGGGGTACTTGCCGCCCTTTTCGTCGTAGCTCTGAAGGGCTTCGATATCCTGCTCCTTCTTCAGCAGGGCCCCGAGGAACGGAATGTGCGACTCGATCTTCTCCAGGGGCATTCCGGAGCTGAGCAGGGCGCTGATCCAGTCCACCAACTCCGAGGTGGAGGGCTTTTTGCGCAACTCGCTTTGCTCGCGGAGCCAGTAGAATTTGACCAGAACCTGATCGAGAAGTGCGGCATCGAGGTGCGGGTGGTGGACATCCACAATCTGCCGCATCAAATCGGGTTCCGGGAACTCGATGAAATGGAAGACGCACCGTCGCAGAAAGGCGTCCGGGAGTTCTTTTTCGTTGTTCGACGTGATCAGAATCAGTGGACGCTTCCGAGCTGCGATTTCTTCGCCGGTCTCGGTGATGGTGAATCGCATTTCGTCGAGTTCGCGCAACAGATCATTCGGGAACTCGAGATCGGCCTTGTCGATTTCGTCAACCAAAACGACCTGTCGCTCGTCGGCGGCAAAAGCCTGCCCGAGCGGACCATGCTTGATGTACTTCCGGATATCGGAGACATCTCCACCGCCGAAGCGACTATCGTTCAACCGCTGGACCGTATCGTAAACGTAGAGGCCATCGACCGCCTTGCTGGTCGATTTGATATGCCACTGCAGCAGCGGCATTTTCAGACCTTCGGCGACGTGGCGCGCGAGCATCGTTTTCCCGGTTCCGGGTTCGCCCTTGATCAGCAAGGGGCGCTCGAGTGCAATGGCGCAGTTCACGGCATCTACCAACGGGCCCGAGGCAATATAGCCTTCGGTCCCCTGGAATTTCTGAAAATCGTTCTTTTCGGACATGCTCTTTTTTCTCCCTTTGGATCGCGTGCTGTCCAAATCCCTAGCCCTCCCTCAGGAGGGTCGCAATGCCGGGGATTTTTCATCCCGAGAGCCTTCAGGGTGGGTTTTCTCGAATCCGACAGGGTAGATTTGACTGTGCAATCGTCGCAGGCGCCGTCTATATTGCGTCAATGGCAGGCGAGATTTCTCCCTATAAATGTGAGTTCATCGAGTTCATGGTCCGCTCCAAGGTTTTGACCTTCGGAGATTTTGT
>DLYX01000024.1 GCA_003447545.1 Deltaproteobacteria bacterium
GCTTGCAATTGGTGGCGAGCGGATTCCTCGTCGAAATGCTGGCGGCGCACCTGCCTCGCGACCAGGATTCAACCGTGCTGCGCGACCGGGTTGATTAGCTCAGACCGGTGATCTCGAGAATCGTTTCGACCCGCCTGGCCCAGGAAGATTCTGCGCGGAGGCGAGCGAGAGTTTCGGCAGAAGGCGAACTTCGACTGACGCGCGTGACGGTGGCCGCGAATGCCTCCGGCTTTGCCGTGACGACCTCGGGTATGGCGAGCATCTCCGGGATGGGTGTGCTGACCAGAGGGCAGCCCATGACCAATGCCTCGAAGGCCTTGAGTGGGCTGACGGCCATGGCCACCGCGGACTCGCGAAATGGAACCAGCGCAGCATCGGCATATTGCAGGTAGGCCGGAATGCTTTCGCGGGGTTTTTCCCCGAGGTAATGAAGATTGGCTCGTCTGGGCAGGGTTCGTTCGCCAGCGCGGCCGATCAGGTGGATCTGCGCCCCGGGGAGCTGGTCGGCGAGCGTCTCGATCAACTCGAGATCGACCCAGTCGCCCCAGAGTGCACCGACGTAGAGCAGCGTGGGTTCTCCTTGATGCAGATCGCTCGGTCGGGCGCGATTTTGATCGATCTCGAACAAATCGGTGTCGGCGGCATTGGGAACGTAGGCGCAGGGTCGCGTCAGGTCTTTTTTGATCCCCTCGGCAAGGCGACGCGACGTGGCGCTCAGGAAATCGGCTCTTGTCATCAGGGCGCGTTCGATGTCCGCGTCGAACCAGCCCAGCGCAAGATCGTCCTGCCAAAGATCGATTTGCTCATAGAGCACAACCGGACTCCCGGGCATGGCGTCGAGCAGCGGCATGAATTCCGCGTGAGGCGCTTCGATGAGTACCAGATCACTCGGGAGCAACGGCACCCGCTCGGAAGTATGATGAATTGTGGCGTGAGGCGTCTTCGGGCGACGGAGCGAGGGCCAGGGGAAGATGGGCAGGGCCCAGCGCCAGTCGATCGACCATCCGTCTCGCAGAAATTCTTCTGCGAGACGAGCCGGTCGGGAACCACCCCCTGTGTCTTCGGGTGGTACCAGGGAAAGAATTGTGAGGCGTCGTGTCGGTGCGATGCCTTGCCTCTGCAGGACCGGCGCGCGCCCTGCGCGTTCGGGAAACAAGCGCAGATACATTGAGCGGCGCCGATCATTGGCCGCATCCGCCAGCAGTCGCTCGTCCAGCCACGCATCCAGCCGCGGCGTTTGGTGTACCCGGGCTTTGAGCCAATGGCTCAGATCCTTTCGCCAATTTGTCAACGGGAGCCGCCTTTGCGGAACAGCCGCGCGGCGCTCGGGCCCATGTCCAGCTCCTGCCAGCTCTCTTCGAAGTTCGCTAGAAATTTGGGGTCATCGACCTGATCGGGAAAAGGAAAGTAGACGAACCGTGCGGTTCGGACGGCCCGATCGATATCGCTGCGGCCGGCGGCCGGGGGTGCGCCCGGTCTGGCCTGTGCTTTCGCTGTCCCGAGAGTAAATGTGGTTCCCCGGCGTTCGCAGTAATACAGGATGGTTCCCGATCGATCCGCAAAGACCAGAAAGGGGTCTGATTTGTTGGTGAGGCCTCGCACCCGCGCGCAGTCTTCGAGCACCGTTTTATAATGTGTCGGCGGTGTCCGGGCCTCCCGAGCGAGAAGCGGTGCACTGGTCCCGAGCGCGAGCAGCGCCAGGCCGACGACCAGCGAGCCGAATCGTCCGGCCCGATCACGTAGTTGAAGGATCCCGTCGCTGATCAACAGGCCTGCGACCGGGATCAGCGCGAGTTGGTAGTATTCGGTGCCATGTGAGAGGTCGTCGATAAATCTCGTGGCAAAGACCAGGTCCTGAACCAGCACTCCCGCCCCCCAGGCAATCAGGCTCCACTCGGTAAGGTGGCGGCGGTTGGACCGCAAAAGCCCGACGAGTGCGAGACCGACTCCGATGGGAGTGAACACCATCACGGCGATCTGTCGGCCCAATTCGACCCAGAAATAGGAAGTAAATAGAAGCGCTGGCTCGACCCATCCTTGGGCAACCGTAGCTCCGGGCGTGGGAAAAGCCCGGTGGATCGAGGCGGCATGAAAATACCAGGTCGAGGCGAGCAACCCGCCTGCGATCCCCGCGATCGCCAGGGGAACCCAGCGCCGCCATGGTGGGCGGTTGGCACCCCCGAAAACAAGAACCGCGGCCGCCGGGGCCAGCCAGAAGACGATATGGGGCTTGAGCAACAGGCTGAGGGAGGTGAAAAGCCCCGCGATCAGGGCGGTGGAGAACCGTGGCTTCTTTCGCCAGGCCAGCAGGATAACCCAGGTGATCAGGGAGAACGCAATCGCGGTGGTGTCGTTTTGGAAAGCGGGCGCGTAGGCGAAGGCTAGCGGGGCGAAAATGGCCCAAAACAGGCACAGAAGGGCTTTTTCAATCGCGACGGTCCGGGCCAGGCCGATAAAAAACACGAGACTGGCGACGAGCCATGCCACCAGGCCGAGCAAGCGCCCGGCGGTATCGATCGGGAGGTCTGTGGCTTCGCTCACCCAGGCCGCGATCTGAGGAACCAGCGGGATTTCCTTGATGAAATAACCAGGGTTTCCCATATCATCCACGATCGGGCGACTGAAAACCGCAAGCCCGCTCGAAAGGTTTCGAGCAATCATGGCGGTATGCGCCTGCTTCCCGGCCGCCCCCTCCAGCAGTGGCGCCCCTAATTGCGGTAATTGCACCAGGAGGCCGACCAGCAGCAATCCGGCGGCCAGTGCCCCCGTCCAGGGGGTTGGGGTTGAGCCTGTCATCACTCTTTCTGGTAGCGTCCCTTCGGGCGACAAGCGAAACACCGGCAGCGAATCGAGCCGAAACCCCACTGAATAAAACGTTTTTTCCGGTCTTGCATTGGCTCTCCCGGCTGGGTATCAACCCGGAG
Organism: Deltaproteobacteria bacterium; assembly: GCA_003447545.1. Taxonomy (GTDB): domain Bacteria; phylum Desulfobacterota; class Binatia; order UBA12015; family UBA12015; genus UBA12015. The sequence continues at coordinate 2,925 of DLYX01000024.1, forward strand.
GTCCGGCGGTCGGCAACTGCAGGACTGAATTCACGATGAGCGAAGAACAACCGAAAAAGGCCGGATCCTCGGCTGTATGGCTGGTCGTGGGTGCCCTGGTTCTTGGAGGGGCTATTGTTTCCTGGGAGCGTGGCTGGATCGGCCCGGATCAAATGACGGAAGAAGCCCTTGTGCAGAGAGCGCAGCTATTCTGGGACCGGAAAACCTCAGGCGATACAATGGGCGCCTATGAAATGATGGCCGAATCCTACCGGAAACGGGTCGGGCCGCA
>DLYX01000511.1 GCA_003447545.1 Deltaproteobacteria bacterium
CATCGCCAGACTCACTCCCCCCGCCAGGCAAGCAATCAGGTTGGTCATCATGGCAACGCCATCGTTGGTAAAGACACCGCCGAAAGCGCTGCTGCCGTCTTCCCAGACATAAATGGAGACCGCGCTGGCAGCCGCCAAACCGGCTATCGAGAACCAGAATGGCGTTTGCGCGTCATGCTTCTCCCCGTTGAAGGCCTCGTTGAGGAGAATCCCCATGGCAAACAGGACCAGCGTCCCGACCGGAGCAATCGACTGCCACTCGGCAGCGCCATAAACGATTTCGATCATCGGACAGCCACCTTCGCTTCAGAGAGAAGATCCAGCTTCGGTGCCTCAATATATTTGGTCGCACCCGCCTGATGCAGGCGAGCCAGAAAAACATCCACCGTAGGCTCAATCCTGGAGAGGAACGGCTTGGGGTAAATGCCGATCCAGAACACGAAGAGCAGGATCGGCAGCAGGCTGAGAACCTCACGCGGACTGAAATCGCGCAGAGTCTCTTCCGCGTCGGTGACCACGCGTCCCAAAGAGCCGAAGACCACCTTCTTGTACATCGTCAGCATATACGCACCGCCGAGGACGACGCCCGACGTCGCAATCGCGGCGGCCCAGGGATGGGTTCGGAAAGAACCGAGCAGAATCAGAAACTCGCCAACAAAACTATTGGTCCCCGGCAGTCCGATCGAAGCAAAGGTCAGGATCAAAAAGATCACCGAAAAAGTCGGCGCTACAGACCACAACCCGCCATATTCGGCGATCTGACGCGTATGAGTTCGGTCGTAGATGAAGCCGATGGCGAGAAAGAGTCCGCCGGTCACCAATCCGTGGTTGACCATCTGGAGAACGCCGCCCGTAACGCCCATCGCATCAAACGAATAGATCCCGAGGATCACAAAACCCATATGACTGACCGAGGAATAAGCGATCAGCCGCTTCATATCTTTTTGCGGGTAGGCCACCATCGCGCCATAGACGATCCCGAAAACCGCCAGGCCGATCACGACCGGGAAGGCGTCCTCTGCCGCGAGAGGGAAGAGCGGGATCGCAAAGCGCAAGAATGCGTAGGCGCCCATTTTCAGGAGGATCCCTGCGAGATCGACCGAGCCACCCGTGGGCGCCTCGGTATGGGCATCCGGCAACCAGGTATGCAGCGGAAAGAGGGGCACCTTGATGAAAAAAGCGATCGCGAAGGCCCAGAAAAGCCACATCTGCTCGGTGTAGCTCAACTCGGTTCCGTAAAGGCTCATGATATCGAATGTCATTTCACCCGATTCGCCGTGGACGAGGACCAGATAGAGAAGCGCCACCAGCATCAGCGCACTTCCGGTCATCGTATAAAGCACGAATTTGACCAACGCGTAGTGTCGACGTGGCCCGCCCCAAATGCCGAGAACGAAAGCCATCGGGAAGAGCATCAACTCCCAGAACAAAAAGAACAGGAAAAGATCGATCGCGACCAATGCTCCCAGCATTCCCCACTCGAGGACGAGGATAAAGAACATGAATTCCTTCGCTCGGTGCCGAATATCGGTCCACGAGCCGAGCAAGACAATCGGGGTAAGCATCGTGGTCAGCAGGATCAGCCAGATCGAGAACCCGTCGACGCCGACGGAGTAGGTAATTCCCAGGGAAGGCATCCAGGGAACACTTTCCACCATCTGCAAATGTCCGTTTGAACCATCAAACTGGGAAAGCAGAACGAGAGACAGCGCTAACGGCACCAACGAAAACACGAATGCTGTCCGCTGCGCGATCTCGCGCGGTTCCGTGGGGAGAAAAAGAAGCACGAACCCGAGGAGAAGGGGCGAAAAAACAATCCAGGTCAGAATCGGGAAATCCATTATCATCAACCCCCGACCACCAGGTAGGTCCCGAGAAGGAATGCGGCGCCGAAGAGCAACCCCAGTGCGTAATGTTGCACATTGCCTGTTTGCACCCGCCGGATCACTCCCGAGAGAAGCGTTACGGTTGTCGCGACGCCATTCACGATGCCGTCCACGATGACCACATCGATCGCGGACCAGAGGAACCGAGAGGTTCTTTTATAAGGAGCCACGATCAAACCATCATAGATCTCATCGAGCCAATACTTGTTCCAGAGAACGGGATAGATCGGACGCGTCACGCCGTAAACGGTATCGAGAAGCGCAGGTCGCTTCACATAGAGCAACCAGGCCCAGAACATTCCGAAGAGGCCTACCCCGGTTGCGATTGCCATGAGAATCAAAACCTCGCCGGTGTGGTGACCTCCCCCGTGCATAAAGGGGTTGGAAGCCAGCGCTGGTGCCAGATAGTGACCGATCGCATCGCCCCAGAGAAGATGGAGCGGCATGCCGATCCAACCACCGAAGGTGGCCAAAACGGCGAGAATGATCATGGGCACCGTCATTTGCCAGCCCATCTCGTGCAGGTGCTCGGCTTTTTCCGGGTCGACATGACTCTCACCGGTAAAGGTGCGAAAGAAGGCCCGGAAGATATAGAAGGCCGTAAATCCGGCCGCGATGGTACCGAGCGCCCATGGTCCGACGAAACCTCCCATGTATGCGTTCTCGAGAACCATATCCTTGGAGAAGAAGGCAGCGAATCCGGGGAAGCCTGCGATTGCCAGACTTGCGATGAAAAAGGTTCCCGCCGTCTTTGGCATCTGCTTTCGGAGCCCCCCCATATGGGACATCCGCAATTCTCCATGCAGGGCATGCATCACAGCGCCCGCCCCGAGGAAGAGGAGACCTTTGAAGAACGCGTGCATCATGACGTGGAAGATACCGGCAGCAAAAGCGCCGACGCCGACGCCGAGCACCATGTAGCCAATCTGCGACACGGTCGAGTAAGCCAGAACCTTCTTCAGATCCTCCTGAACGATCGCCATGGTCGCGGCGAACAGGCAGGTGAATCCGCCAATCCAGGCAACCACATGAAGAGCGTCCGGAGAAAGGACGTAGAGGAAAGACAACCGGGCGATCAGATAGACGCCTGCAGTCACCATGGTTGCCGCGTGAATCAGCGCCGAAACCGGCGTGGGGCCGGCCATGGCATCGGGCAGCCAGACAAAAAGAGGTACCTGAGCGGACTTTCCGGTCGCGCCGAAAAGCATCAACAAGCAGACGGCCGTCGGCATCCACGGTATCGCCTGCGCCAGTGCTCCGGCATTCTGGTTGATGCTCTGAAGGTTCAAAGTCGGGACACCGATCTCGTAGAGTCCCCAGAAAAGCACGAACATGCCGATCAGAAACGCCGCATCGCCAATGCGGTTCACGATCATGGCCTTCTGGCCAGCATCCGCGTTCCCCATTTCCTTATGCCAGAAGCCGATCAGCAAATAGGAGCAGAGGCCCACGCCTTCCCAGCCGATGAAGAGAACCACCAGCGAGTCGCCCAGGACCAGAATCAGCATCGCGGCGACGAAAAGGTTCAAATAGGCAAAGAAACGCGAAACATCCGGATCGTCTTCCATGTAGCCGACCGCGTAGAGGTGGATCAGGGAGCCTACCCCGGTGATCAGGAAAAGCATCACACTGGTCAGGGCATCCAGCCTGAGAGTAAAATCGACAGTCAGCGGCCCTGCAGCAATCCATGTAAATACCGGGTCGATCAGAGCGCCCTCGCCCAGATGCTCGACCGGGAGGCTCCAGAGCATCCCGACGCCCGTCATGGCGATCGCAAACGCCGTGAACAGAACGCCCGGACCGATGAACTTGGAAGCGAGCGGCTTGTCGAGCTTCGCGCAGATGACATTGGCGACGAAGCCGGCGAGCGGCAACAGCACGATCCAGCGGAGCAGGGATGTTTCGAGTTCGGGCATTCTTCGATCTCTCCCCTATCCTTGCATGACGCGGATTTCGTCCGCGTTCAAAGTCTTGCGGCCCGCGAAGTTCACCAGGAAAATCGCAAGGCCCACAGCTGCCTCTGCCGCAGCGACCGTCATCACGAAAAAGACGACGACCTGCCCGTCGAGGTCCCACATCTTTCTGGCCAAGGCAACGAAGGTGATGTTCACACCGTTGAGCATCAGCTCGACAGACATCAGCATCACGATCACGTTGCGGCGAAAAAGAACGCCAAAAACGCCGATCGAAAAAACGACCGCAGCGAGCACAAGATAATGATCGACTGGTACATCCATGTTCAGGAAGCCTTGCGTCGCGCCATGACCACCGCGCCGACCACGGCGACGAGAAGCAAAACGCTGGTTAGTTCAAAAGGGAGCATATACGCCGAGAAAAGCTGACGAGCGACAGCGGCTGTTTGCCCGAAGCCCTCGGGCATCGGCTCGGCCATATTCGAGATTCCGGGTAATGTGCTCAGGGTGGCCAGCTCGATGACGAGAAGAAGGCAAAGAATTCCTGCCGAAATCCGGAGCGGCAATTGCCCGGCGAGAGGTTCTTCAGGTTCCACGGCCAGAAGCATGATCACGAAGAGAAAGAGGACAACGATCGCACCTGCGTAGACAATGACCTGCAAAAAGGCGACGAGAAATGCGTCAAGTGCGAGAAAGATGATCGCAACCTGAAAAAGCGTGAATACAAGGGCGAGTGCCGAGTAGACGGGGTTACGGTGCAGGACCGTTGTCAGCGCCCCTGCGATCGTCAGTACAGCGAGGATCCAGAACAAAACCATCAGACTGTGAACCCTTGCAGCGCGAGGATGAGAATCGCCGTGATGACCACATTCGCGAGGCCGAGCGGCAGCAAACGCTTCCAACCCAAATCCATCAACTGGTCATAACGCACCCGCGGGAGGGACCAGCGCACCAAAATCTGCACCCAGCAGAAGAAAAACAGCTTCAGCAGGAAGGCAACGATCTGCATCAGGGTCACCATCAGGGATGGTACATACACCTGCCAGCCACCAGGGAACTGGAAACCGTCCTGATAGAGATAGGGAACTTGCCAGCCTCCGAAGAAGAATGTCGTGACCAAAGCCGCGACAATGGCGATCTCCACGAAGTCCGCCATCATGAAAACCAATTGCTTGGAGCCGGAATATTCCGTGTAGAAACCGGCAACCAGTTCCGACTCGGCTTCGGGCAGGTCGAAAGGCGCCCGCTTGGATTCCGCCATCCCGGCAATGAAGAGGATCACCAGAGCCAGAGGCTGATAGAAAACACCCCAGGCCGGAATGACCCCCCACATCAGTTCGCCCTGCGCGCGAGCGATTTCCTGCATATCGAGGGTGCCGTAGGTCAGGACGACGGCGACGATCGCCAATCCCATCGAGACCTCGTAGGAGATCATCTGGGCTGTTCCGCGCACGCCGCCCAACATTGAATACCGGGAGTTGGAAGCCCAACCGCCGAGCACGACGCCGTAAACGCCCATCGAGACCATTGCGAGGATCAGCAGAATGCCGACACCTGTCTCTGCGGCTTGCAGATTAATCGTATAATCCCCGAGAATCA
>DLYX01000056.1 GCA_003447545.1 Deltaproteobacteria bacterium
TGTGCCAAGCGCGATCCCGAGATTCATGGCTATTTGCAGGGAGGCCGACGCGTTTCCTTCTTCCCCGGGCGCGGCTCCCTCGAGAATGCTGAGGCTTGCTGTGGAGTACGCGATGCCCATTCCGAGTGCCGTGACCGACCAGAATGCATATACCGCCGCTACCGGGACTGCAGGTGAAAGGCACAGGGAGGTGCCGGCAATCCCGAAGCCGATCAGCAGAAGGCCGCTCGCGATCATGGCGCGCCGACTGCGGCGGGGCGCCTCTCGCGCTTGAATCCAGGCACCCGCCGTCCAGAAAACAGAGCCCAAACTCAGGGGTAGCCCTGTGGCGGTCGGTGAAAGTCCGCGGAGCTTGGTTAACCCGAGAGGAACAAAAGCCTCCGCTCCGAAAAAGATAAAGCCGATGCCTCCGAGAACCAGAGTTGCTGCGGGTAGTCCGGCACGGGCGGTGAGGGTGCCCGGTGGCAGGAGCGATCTCAGGGCGGGTGCAAGAAGCATGAGGCCTGCGATCGCGGCGAGGCCGCGACGGGCCTCTCCCGGGTTTTCGAGTCCCACGAGTAAAAGGGTTGCGCCAGCCACCAGAAGCAGCGCCATGGGAAGGCGGCGGCGCTCTCCTCTTTTCGGCGCTTTCGCGGGGGTGGGTATGCCCAGTTGGCGCAGACCCGGCAAGGCCAGTAGAGCACCGGCAAGGACCGCCGGAGCCAGAGCAAAGAATACCCATCTCCAACCAATGGTATCGGTCATCCAACCGGCAATTGAGGGGCCCAGCATTCCGGGGATTACCCAAGCCGACGAAAGCGCGGCAAGCATTCTGGGCCTGGCCTCGGGGCTGTAGCCACGACCAATGGCGACATAGGCGACGGCTCCGAGCGCACCAGCCCCAAGTCCCTGAAAAGCGCGGGCCGCGACGAGCATGGGCATGGATGGGGCGAACCCGGCGGCAAGCAGCCCAGCCGCAAAGATCAGACCGCCGATCCCGAAGGGGCGGGCGGGGCCGTGCTTGTCAGCAGCATCGCCTCCGATGGTGATCCCGATCAGGTTCGCCAGCATAAACGCGCTGAAAGCCCATCCATAAATGGACAAGCCGCCGATCTCATCGACGACGGTCGGCAGAATCGTCGCCACGGCCAATGCCTCGAATGCTGTGAAAATCACCGCCAGAAGCAGCCCGGTGGTCAGCGCGCGTTGCCCCTTTTGCCAAACGCCACCGTTTGTCGACATCTGATCGTCTGCGGGGCTCGTCATGATGACCCTCTTGCATAAAGCGCGACAAGAAACGATGGGCCTTGCTGTCGTGTCGGTGGCAGGGGTCTCCGGAATTCTCGGCCCTTGCGGCGAGCACCCTCGAGCGGTCATACAGAGAGCATGCTTGAGAATCTGACCAGACTTTTCCCCATATGGGTTCTTCTCGCGGGCGCGGCAGCTTTGGTGCAGCCCGAGATCTTCACGTGGTTTTCGGGACCCTTCATCGTTTGGGGACTTGCCGTGATCATGCTGGGAATGGGTCTGACCTTGCGTTTTGAGGACTTCCGAGAGGTTCTGCAGATGCCGCGTCCGATTCTGCTCGGCGTTTTCTGCCAGTTTCTTGTGATGCCGGCGCTTGCCTGGGTCATCGGCATCGGATTGGACTTGCCGACGCCTTTTGCCGTCGGGCTCATTCTGGTTGGCTGCGCTCCGGGCGGTACCGCTTCAAATGTCGTGACGTATATCGCTCGCGCGAGCCTGCCTCTCTCGGTTTTGATGACCATGTGTTCGACCTTGGCCGCGGTCATTTTGACGCCTGTTTTGACGAGTGGCTACGTGGGTACGATGGTGCCGGTCGATGGGTTCGGTTTGTTTGTCAGTACAGTGCAAGTGGTCTTGCTGCCGGTCACACTCGGGGTTGTCCTCAATCAGTTCGCCCCTCGATTGGTTGGTTGGGTGCAACCAGTGGCACCGCTGGTCGCGGTGCTCGCGATCGTGATGATCTGCGCGAGTATTATCGGACAACGGTCTGCCGAGATTATCGAAGCTGCAGGCAGTTTGCTTCTCGCCGTCGGGTTGCTTCATCTCGGTGGTTTCTTCTTTGGCTATTCGCTTGCTCGATTATTCGGTTACCCCGATGCGATTCGACGCACAGTGTCAATTGAAGTAGGTATGCAGAACTCCGGTCTCGCCGTCGTCCTGGCAAACCAGCATTTTGCAAATCCACTGACGGCTGTACCCGCTGCCATCTCGGCTGTGACGCACTCCGTCATTGGGAGTTTGCTAGCCGCTGGATGGCGACGAACCTCAAAAGACTGAAAAGCCTCCCGTATACTGGGACAAATTGTTCCAGATCGAACTTTTTCTCTTGAGAGCAATTGGAGACCTCATTAAGCTGAAGCCACTCATCCTTTTGGGAATTATAATTTGAATTCAAGCTGGGGCTCGTGATCTCAGGGCCGCACAGCGATCATCGTTACAAAAAACAGGAGTATAAAAAATGTTCGGAATTTCGAAATTTATGAGACAGGGGATCGCGGCAGCCGCGGTTCTCTCGGTCAGCGCGCTTGGCGCCGGCCCCGCAAACGCTTGGGTGGCCGATATCAACAACGCGGACAAAGACATTGCGAAGGAACAGAAGTTTCTTCAGAAGCTGCAAAAAGACGTCTACAAGCAGGGCATCAAAAACGTTGCTTGTGTGGTCAAGGCGAGCAGCAAATGTTCGTACAAATTCGAATCCGCAGGATCAACGGTAGCCAGCTGTAACTTGGCGACCTACGACGAACCCGCGAACATTGCCCTGAACCCGAAGTTCTATGCGGCCGTCGAGAAATGCTCCGACAAGCAGGATTTCACGAAGAAGCAGCCGAAGGATGTCAGCTCTGCTGATGCCTACACGGGAATGGGCTGTCCGGGCGATGCTGATTCGTCTACAACCGATGTCCT
>DLYX01000108.1 GCA_003447545.1 Deltaproteobacteria bacterium
AGGGCCTTCATGTTTCCTACCGTCGGGCGCCTCGTCATGTTTTCGGTTGCGGCTGCGGCGAGCCCCAGCGAAAAACATCGCCCGCAAGGTTTTGGGTGTCGTCAAAATAGACGCCATCCCAGCCGGCGGTCTCGAACATGTGGGCCATGGCACCGGCTATGCCCGGCAGGAGAAAAGTCAAAATGTTGATCTGGTTGGCCAAACCGACCTCCTGATTTCTTCGGCGCAGACTTCCAAGCTCTGGAATAATGCGCCAGTCAGAACCAAAGACAACGGAAATCTCGGGTTTCCGCAAGTTCCCATCGAGCAAAGGGAAGGGGTACAGGCGCCGCACTCAATCCCTGGTCCCGGTCCGGTGCGCCAATCAGGGAATGGCACTCATGTTTGGCGTGGAGTCGTTTTGGGCGTCTTTCACTCGGTGGTCAATTCATGGGAATTGCCGCCCCGCAGCTTCGCTGCGGGCGGGAAGGTTGGAGAACGCTGCCGGCAGCAGAATCGGAATGGACGAATAGAGCGTCTTCCAGGTAAAAAGGGCCTTCCTGTTCCCCGACGTCTCGAGCCCTCAGGTTCGTTGGTGGCAGGAATCTGGCGGACCGATATAAGCCAAGGATGTCCCTAATAGCCGCCTTGTGGACGGCATCGTTAGGAGTTGCAGCGTCGCTCGGGTCCCGGGCAATGGGCTCTCCGTCCAACGGCAAGAGGAGAATCTCGTGCAAAATAGTCTAGTTATCCGAAATGGAACAATTGTGGATGGCACCGGTGGTCCTTCATTCGCCGGTGATCTGGCGGTCAACGATGGTCTGATCACACAGGTGGGCGGCGTCGCTGATCGGGGACGCCGAGAGATCGATGCGGGAGGGGCGATTGTCGCGCCGGGTTGGGTCGACATCCATACGCACTACGACGGGCAGGTCACCTGGGATCCGGAAATGGCGCCGTCGTCCCTTCACGGTGCGACAACTATCGTGATGGGCAACTGTGGCGTTGGTTTTGCGCCGGCGCGTCCCGACGAGCGCGACTTTCTTATCGAATTGATGGAGGCGGTCGAGGACATTCCGGGGACCGCACTCCATGAAGGAATCGACTGGCAGTGGGAAAGCTTCGGAGAGTATCTGAATGCGCTCGAAGCGATGCCTCGTACAATTGATGTGGGCACACAGGTCCCCCACGCAGCCTTGCGTGCATACGTTTCGGGGCAGGCCGCCCACGAAGACGACCTGGATGCCGATCAACTACAATCCATGAGCGATCTGGTGGGCCAGGCGGTTCGCGAGGGCGCGTTGGGGTTCTCAACGAGCAGAACCATTCTGCATTCGTCGCGGCACGGTCTGATCCCGGGCACCACAGCACTTCCGGCCGAATTGCTCGCTGTCGGGCAGGGAATGAGCAAGGCAGGAGCGGCTGTCTTCCAAATCATTTCAGACGGCATCATGCATCAGGAAGAAGAAAAGGCCTGGGTGCGCGAACTCGCCTACATGGACGGATTGACGGTCACTTACAGCATGGCGCAGGACCCGAGCCGTCCCGATTCCTTCCGTGCAGCGCTCGATGAAGCCGCCCGATTTCAGGCCGATGGCAAGAAGGTGGTGCCGCAAGTACCGGCGCGGCCTACCGGCATGCTCTTCGGCCTGCAGAGTTCACTTCACCCCTTTGCACTTCACCCGAGCCTGCGCCCACTCCGACGGGTGCCCTTGAGTGAAAAGATGGCCGCTTTGAGCGATCCCGATTTCCGGAAGAAACTGCTGGCCGAGGAGCCGGAAAGCAATAATGGAGTCGCGCGGATGTTGGTCACCAACTGGAAGCGAATTTTCCGGCTGGATGATGACTGCGATTATGAACCTCGGGCAGAACAGTCCGTTGCGGCATGCGCGGAAAGGGAGGGGCGATCCCCCGAATCCGTAGCACTGGATTGGTTGATGGAGCGCGAAGGGCACGCTTTTCTGTTTTCCCCGTTGGGAAGTTATGTCGACTTCAATCACGATGCGATCAAGGCCATGATCGAACACCCGGCCTCTGCCGTTGGTCTATCCGACGGAGGCGCGCACTGCGGACTGATCTGTGATGCATCCTTTCCCACCTACCTCTTGACCCACTGGGTCAATGGGAGAAGCCGGGGAGGGAAACTCCCTCTCGAACTTGTGGTCCACAAGCAGACCAAGGCAACGGCGGACGTATACGGGCTGGGGGACCGCGGCTCTCTTGAGGTTGGAAAAACCGCCGACATTAACGTCATCGACCTCGAGGGGCTTCAGTTGCACGTGCCCGAGATGATCTTCGATCTTCCCGCAGGCGGCCCCCGCCTGATGCAACCGGTGGACGGCTACCTGCATACGATCAAATCGGGTAGCGTAACCTTCGAGCGAGGCACGCCTACAGGAGAACGCCCAGGTCGAGTCGTCCGGGGGCGGCGCTAGGTCGGCACCATTGCGGCGTCTTCGCTACCTGGATCAAATAGAGCTTCGCTTTCTGGATCAGATAGAGTTTGCCGCCCAGCGACTCCGCCACGTGCGGGAAGGCGAGTCGGAGGCTGCTGGCCGCAGGATTCGGCTTGACGAATAGAGCGCCGCTTGGGCAAGAAGGGCCTTCATGTTTCCAGCCGTTTCACATCATCGTCTGGTCGCCACTATGGTCAGAAAATCGAAGGAGATCAATGAAAAGGTGGCCTGCACTATCGCACTCAACCCCCTCACCTTCGGCCACGGCATCCGGTCCGATGAACGTGATGTCATAGTTCAAGACACAGATCCCTGAATCACAGCCCTCCGAAACATAAGGAACAAGGAGTGCTGGGTTCTGCAATTCGAGGACATAGTTCACAACCTCGCCATTGACGGAGCAGGTGAAGTCGGCGTTCGGCGGATCGTCTGCAAAAGAGTTTTCGCCTTCATCCCAGAGAGTCAGAAACTCCTCGGTCGGGATCTGTCCGGCTTCGCGGTAAGGGCGATCCGTGAACCAGCCGGTGTTCGGACTGATGCCCG
>DLYX01000496.1:0-7694 GCA_003447545.1 Deltaproteobacteria bacterium
ACCGGGCGCCCGCCGTGGTGGTCCACCAGCAGCCCGCCGGTTTGCCCCCCGCTTGGGGCGGAAAGGCCGGGAGCCATAAGGGAGGTTCCTAAAATGTTCGACCTCGGACTGACGGAAGAGCAAGAGCTCATCCGCGAAACTGTCTCAAGCTTTGCCAGCGAGCAAATTCGCCCGATTGCACGAGACTGCGATGAAAACGGTTCAATCCCCGACGCCGTTGTGCAAAAGGGCTTCGAGCTGGGATTGATCCAATCAGCAATCCCCGAGCAACACGGCGGGTTCGGCGAAGAACGCTCCGCCGTCACCGGCTGTATCGTTGCCGAAGAGCTCGCGTGCGGAGACCTTTCGATCGCACTTCACCTGCTCAGCCCTCGTCTCGTGGCCTACCCCTTGATCGACGGCGGCACCGATGCCCAGCAAGCGCAATACCTTCCCGGGTTCAGCGAAAAATTTCGCGCCGCTACAGCGGCTGTCGTCGAACCACGCTTCGACTTCGACCCTGCATGCCCGGACACCACAGCCCGCCAGGAAGACGGGTCGTGGGTCATCAACGGTGAAAAATGTTTCGTACCCCTTGCCGCGGACGCCGACGTCCTGCTGGTTACCGCGAACGCTGGTGGCCGTGTCGCCGCGTTTCTGGTCAACCGCGATACTCCCGGCGTGACCGTTCGGGAACGCGAGAAAAACATGGGGATCAAGGCGCTGGCCACTCATGAAGTCCTCCTCGAAAATGTTCAGGTCCCTCTGAGTGCCGAGCTGGGCGAGGGATCGAATTTTGACTTGCAGCGTATGACGAATCAGGCTCGTCTGGCACTCGCCGCGTTGGCCGTTGGTGTCTCACGAGGCGCGTACGAATTTGCGCTCGACTATGCCAAGGATCGCACGGCATTTGGCGTCGCAATCGCACAGAAGCAGGCCGTGGCCTTCATGCTCGCCGACATGGCGATCGAAGTCGATGCTGCACGACTCCTTCTTTGGGAAGCCGCGCATAAACTCGATAGCGGCGAAGACGCCTCCCGAGAATGCTTTCTCGCCAAACGCTATGCCGCGCAGGCCTGTCTGAAAATTACTGATAACGCGGTTCAGGTCCTTGGCGGCCATGGCTATATCCGCGACTTTCCCGTCGAACTGTGGCTGCGCAACGCGCGCGGTTTCTCCAGCTTCGAAGGCATGGCTCTCGTTTAGAAAGGATTCATCTCATGATCAGCTTTCAACACTCCGATAAAGTCAAAGCTTCAAAAGAACTGATTCACAGCGTCGCTGTCGATGCCATGCGCCCGATTTCCCGTGAGTACGATGAAAACGAGCATGCCATGCCGGAGGAATTCTGGAAATTCATGTGGCAAGTTAGCGGGGGCAAGCCCATGGGAATCGATGATTCCGGCGATGCCAAAAGTGGACCCAAGGAAAGCAACGTCGCTGCCTGTATTACCGTAGAAGAACTTTCCTGGGGTGACGCCGGGCTCTACCTCTCGGTGCCAAATCCCGGCCTCGGGGGCGCAGCCGTCGCAGCCGCCGGTACTCCCGAGCAGAAAAAACGTTTCCTCGCTCGCTTCAGCGGTGGCGATCCCAAATGGGCGGCCATGGCCATTACGGAGCCACATTGCGGTTCTGATTCGGCTGCTCTGCGCACCACCGCCACCCGAGAGGGCGACGAGTGGATCATCAACGGTACCAAGATCTATTGCACCGCCGGACTGATGGCCGGTGAAAAATCTGACGGCTTTGTCGTGGTATGGGCGACCGTCGACAAGACAGCCGGCCGCGCCGGGATCAAATCGTTTGTCGTCGAAAACAACACACCGGGCATGAAGGTCATCAAGATCGAGGACAAGATGGGGATCCGTGCATCGGATACCGCAATGATTGTTTTCGAGGACTGTCGAATACCGGCGGACAACGTCCTTGGTGATCCCGCGGTCGCCAAGACCACCGAAGGCTTCAAGGGGGCGATGGCCACCTTCGATGCCACTCGACCTCTAGTCGCTGCGAGTGCTCTGGGAATCGGGCAGGCCGCGTTGGATATGGCGCGCGAAGAACTCGAAAAGCGGGGCGTCAAGATCCGTTATGGTCTGGCCGACTCGCAATTGACTGTTCTGGAATCTGATTTCATGCAGGCCGAAAGCGACCTTCATGCGGCACGCCTCCTCACCTGGCGCGCCGCCTGGATGATGGACCGTGGCAAAAGAAACAGTCTGGAAGCTTCCATGTCCAAGGCCAAGGCGGGCCTGGCTGTGACTCGCGCCACACAAAAAGCGGTCGAATTTCTCGGACCGCAGGGGTACTCGAGAGAACTGCTTCTCGAGAAATGGATGCGAGACGCAAAAATCAACGATATCTTTGAGGGCACGCAGCAGATCAATTTGCTGATCGTTGCCAGACGCATCCTCGGTTATTCGAGCAAAGAACTCTCCTGAGGGTGATCGATCGGGGGGCCCCGCCTCAGGGCGTGGCCCCCTTTTTCTCGTCTGCGGTCTAGAGACCGTCTGGCAAATTGCCGATCACGCCACTTGCCGCCAGCTCGTCTATTTGCTCGGAGCTCCTGCCGAGATCTTTTAAAATCAACTCATTATGCTCGCCCAACAAGGGCGCAGGTTCACGCAGCCAACGCTCGACGCCGGCGAAACGAAACGGCATTCCGATAAATTTCTGTTGCCCTACAACGGAATGAACGAGTTCCTCATAGGTGCCGCGATGCATAAATTGCGGATGGGAAGACAAGCATCTCGGATCTGCCGGCACCGCAGCCGGGACACCTGCTTGCTGTAATTGCTCCACCAGCGATTCTCGGTCGCGCTCGGCAAATAAATCCGCGAGCAACCCCACCAGCGCCTTCTCGTCGGCCTTCCGGCGCGGCAGATCGGCCCCTTTCCAACCGCGCGACAAACGCGAATCACCAAGCAAATCGAGCAACGCGTCCCATTGCGCCACTGTTTCGATCGATAGCGCCATCCAACTCGGGGCTGTCGCACCTTCTTCTTCAAGAGTTCGGAAAAGGCCTTGTGGTGCTGCCTCTGCCGTTTGGTTGCCCTGACGTTCCATCAAGTTTCCATAAGCCGTGAACTCGATCACCTGCTCGGCAGCCACATTCAGGGCACCCTCGATCATCGCGCACTCCAGAAACGCGCCTCTCCCCGTGTCGGAGCGACGTTCCAAAGCCGCCAGAATCGCAAACGCCGCGTGAACGCCAGCCAGCGGATCGCAAGGTCCGCGCTGGATACGGGGCTGATCCTCCTGATGACCCGTCAGCCACGCCAACCCCGCCAACTGCTCCATCGTCTGGGCAAAACCCACATGGTCCCGCCACGGACCATCGAGACCAAACGCCGGCATTCGCGCGTAAATACAACTCGGGTTGAGCTCCGCGACCTCCCCCCGGGAGAAACCAAAACCGTCCATCACGCGGGGACTGTAATTCTCGAGGAGGATGTCCGCTTCGCCGACCAATGCGCCAAAGATCTCGCGCCCACGGGGCTCGTTCAAGTTCAACGCAAGATCCTGCTTGTTCGTATTGGCCGACAGGAAGAAGGTGCTGCACTCCCACCACTTCTCATGTTGTCCGGCAAACATCCCACCGATCATTCGCGCACCATCCGGCTTGCGAGTCGATTCGACATGAATCACCTCGGCACCAAGGCAACCAAGGAAATGGCTGGCCGAGGGGCCTGCCCACCAGTTGGAAACATCGAGCACGCGGACCCCCCGCAAGGGAAGATCATCCACTGCCTGAGCGTCGGACCTTTTGGGCATGCGCGCGTCGATCTTGCCGGAGTGTTCGTGAAGACGCGGTGCCGGCCGTGCCGGCGGCAATTCTTCACCGTCGACGCGGTATGGCGGCCTCGGCCGAAGAAACCCTCCCGACGGATCTTCTGTATAGATTCCGCGAGCCACGAGATGCTCGTGCTCGAGCACGGTCTTGCCATTGGCTACGGGTGCTACCGGCACCCGCAAGGCCGAAGCCAATTCGACAATCTCGGCCGTGTCTCTGGTCGCGGTCCAGGCATTCACGATACCTTCCCACTCCTCCAGCCGCGCCATGCGGTCCGGCACCTGGTTGAATTCACCCGTCGCCATCAAATCCGCTCGTTCGATCATCACGAGAAAGTCCTGAATCTGCTGTTGGGTATTCGTATTGAAACCAACGAAGCCATCCCGGGTGCGGTGGATGGATGGCGTTTCTACATTCTGCACCGAACCGGTGACAGGTGGTCGCCCGAGGAGGCCCCACATCAAATCCAGATAGGTCGTCGAAGCGAGAGCCATGACTTCCTGCAAAGAGAAGTCGATATGCTCGCCAAGACCGGTCCTCCGAGCGCGGCGCAGTGCACCCAAAGCGGCAACGCCGGCGAAGGTGCCCCCCATCCACTCAGTCGTTCGTGCGCCCGCCTGGTAAGGCTCCGCTCCGGGCAAGCCACGAATCGCCAGGCTGCCAGCTTCCGCCTGAATTGTGAATTCCGTACTCGCTCGCTCGGCCAGAGGTCCGGTCAAACCAAAAGGTGAAATCGAGAGGATGACTAGTTGCGGATGGCGCGCGCAAAGTCCCGCACGATCAAAACCAAAGCTCTCCACCTGGTCCTCGACGACGAGGTCCGCAGAAGCAATCAACTCGTCAACGGTCGTTGGCGCATCATCCACCGAACGTTTGGATGCGTTCAGGAAGCGAAAAAGCGCGCTGTCGCGCCCTGCCAGATCACCGCCGGTCGACGACCAACGGCGAAGCGGATCGCCAGACGCAGTCTCGACCTTGATGACATCCGCACCCGCATCGGCAAAAAGTTTTGTGGCATACGGTCCAGCGATATTGGATGAGAAATCAATGACTCGGAATTTGGCTAGACTATCGAACGGCATCTCAGGCAAGCCCGTAAAGCTCAGCCGCCGTATCGTGCAGGACTTTGCTCACGGTCGGGGACGGAATATCCGCGAGAACGCGACTGGCATAGAGG
Organism: Deltaproteobacteria bacterium; assembly: GCA_003447545.1. GTDB lineage: Bacteria > Desulfobacterota > Binatia > UBA12015 > UBA12015 > UBA12015. The sequence goes on from DLYX01000496.1 coordinate 4,947, forward strand.
TGGGGGTGGGTGCCGGCGCTGGCCGGACCGGGTGCCTGACAGGTGGGGTGGGGGAAATCGGTTTCATACAGGATATTGTCCGGAAACATTTCCAAGGCTGTCGCGATCCCGCGCTCCTCGAACCAGAAGCTGCCGTAAATCTGGCGCCGGAAATATTCGCTTGGCAGAAGGTCGTATTCCGGGTGCTCTTTGGCGACCCCGTTATTTTTCCACTGCCAATCCAGAGCTTCGATGACAAAGGGCAACCAACTCACACCGCTTTCCACCGAAACCATTTTCAGTCGGGGAAAACGATGGGGAATCCCACCCATGATGATATCCGCGAGACAACGACCGTTGTCCAGAAATGCCATTGCGGACGCGCGCGCGAAATTGGTCTTGGCGCCGATCCCGGCGACATCGTTTGAGACATCGGAGATATCACCACCGCCGACATGGAAACTGATCGACATCCCGGCTTCTTCGGCCGCCGCCCAGATTGGATCCCAATGCCTGTCGCGCAAAAGCGGCTGGCCATGATCCTGAGGCTGGTTACACATCAAAACCGCGCGGTACCCGAGAAGAGCGCACCTCTGGATCTCCCGAACAGCTTCCGGAACATCCCAGAAAGGGCTCGCCATAACCGGGACCAGTCGGGAACCATCCGCAGAGCACCACTCCAGCAGCCAATCGTTATAGGCGCGAACGCAATCCAGCATCAACTCGGGTTCCCCCATCTTGAGGAAACCACCCATCCCGAAACCGCCGACATTGGGATAGAGGACGCAGGCCTGAATCTTTTCCTCATCCAAAAACGCCAGACGCGCCGAAGCTTCGTACATGGAGTTCGGAATATCATCGTAAGTTTTCCGAAAGTCCGGAAAAGTCCCATGATACCCGGCTGCCGAGTAGGCACCGGGCATCCCGATTGGCTGATCGCCGATCATCCATAAATCCAGGTCACCCACCCGTTGAATATGAGGAACGCGATTCCCCCAACGCTTGGCCACGCGCCCCTCCCAGACATCGGGCGGCTCGGTCACATGCGTATCGATGTCGATCACGCGATATTGGTCGAAAAGTGGTGTCTGCGGTGTTTCCAATGAGCACTCCTGTCGGTCAGAGGGATGCAGGGAACCTACCAGTCGCTGGGGAAATTCCCACCGGAACCGATGCTCCGCCAGACCCTGAATAGGGGTATTCCCCTATGTGCAAATGTACACAAGTGTCACTTCTCGAACGCCATTTTTGTACCGCACGCGACATGCGTTCTGATATTGGTTTCGCCCATTTCCAGAATCCTTAGTTTTTTTCGTGCCTTATGGATAGCCATGCCTGACGCTCCCCAGCAGCCGCAAATGGCATGAGGCTTGCAATTAACTTCTTGCAACAGCGCAAGGAGAAAATCATGAAACCATACGTCACACTCGTCGATCTCGTGGAGATCGTATCCGAATTCGCTCAGACAGAGAGCGAACTCATCGCGACCGTCATTCACCTGATCAAAAGCGGTCAGGTCGAGATCCGGTCGGAAATACAGGCCCAACCCATGGAGCAAGCTCATGCGTACGCCTGAAAACCGTAAATTATCGCCGAATCTTCAGGCTCTCCTTTCGTCGGCCCGCAAGGATCGCAAATTCTACTACGTCTCGGGCGAACCCGTCGAGTTGTGGGAAAATGCGGAAATCCCCTTCGGGTGGTCCGAGGAAGAACTCGAAGAATATGCCTCTTCCGGCGACTGGGAATCTCTTTTCAACGCGCTCGTCCTCTCTGCCACGCTCGAACACTCCACGGAGGCCTGAACAGGCCTCGCCGGAGCGTTCCGAAAGTACCGGCGACGAACGCTAACAACGGAACATTCACCCAACTAAATATTCCTTCCACCGAATGCCGCCGCGAGAACCTGAATCCGAATTTAGGTTCTCGGCGCCCCGTCCAGTATCCTTCGCTAATGGATACGAGCGGAAACAGACTCTCTCGGGAGCAAAGCCCCTACCTTCTCCAGCACGCGGGAAACCCCGTCGACTGGTACCCATGGGGCGACGAGGCTCTCAGCCTCGCCCGACGCGAAGACCGCCCCATTCTGCTCTCGGTTGGCTATTCCGCCTGCCATTGGTGCCACGTGATGGAGCGGGAATCGTTTGAGAACGAGACAATCGCCGCCTTGATGAACGCCCACTTTGTGAACATCAAAGTGGACCGCGAGGAACGCCCCGACGTCGACGCCGTCTACATGAATGCTCTCCAGATGATGACTGGCTCGGGAGGCTGGCCTCTCACAGCATTCCTCGACACCAACGGGCGACCTTTCTACACGGGAACCTACTTTCCCCCGGAGGATCGTTACGGACGGCCCGGTTTCGCTCGAGTCCTGGAGACCCTTGCCAAGGCGTGGGCAGAGAGTCGTGACGAAATCGAAGAGTCTGCCGGAAAAGTCATTGACGGGTTTGCCCAACTCAGAGCAATTCCGCCGGCACCAGACGCCCTACATACCGATACGGTCGCTCGAGCCGGTGAAAAACTCCTCGGGCAAATCGATGATGAGCACGGTGGCTTCGGAGACAAACCAAAGTTCCCGAACGTTCCCGCACTCCAGTTATTGCATCGCCGATACCATGCCAGCGGGCGCGAGCGCTTTCGGGAAGCATTCCTTCAGGCTTTGGATGCGATGAGCAAAGGTGGCCTCTATGACCAGATCGGTGGAGGCTTCCATCGCTACTCAGTGGACGCCCGATGGCTCGTTCCCCATTTTGAAAAAATGCTTTACGA
>DLYX01000496.1:8001-8787 GCA_003447545.1 Deltaproteobacteria bacterium
TTTGAAAAAATGCTTTACGATAACGCGCAACTCATCCCGTTATACGCGGATGGCTACCGACTGACGCAATCAGCCGAATACTCCCGCGTCGTGCATGAGACCCTTGACTATCTCGAGCGAGAAATGAGAGATCCGGCCGGCGGTTTCTATTCGACGCAGGACGCGGATACCGAAGGTGCCGAGGGAATGACCTACCTCTGGGAGGCCGAGGAGTTCCGGAAGGTCGTTGGTGACAAGGACGCCGAACTGCTCTGCCGATATTATGGCGTCACCGAGGCCGGGAATTTCGCCGAGCCTGACGACCCGATCCGGCGCAATATCCTCCACCGCGGCGAAAGCGCCAGCGCTTTGGCCGAGGGTTTCGGGCGGACACAGGATCAAGTTCATGAATCAGTCCGACTCGCCGACGAAAGCCTCCTCGAAACTCGCGAACGGCGAGTGCAACCGGGACGAGACGAAAAGGTTCTGACCTCGTGGAACGCTCTCGCCATCCGCGCATTTGTTCACGCCGCAAATATTTTCGACCGCGAAGAGTGGTTGGAGACAGCCATTGGCTGCGCCGACTTCATCAATGAAGCAATGCGACAACCCGACGGTTTGCTGCGCTCCTGGATGAAGGGTCTGGCGCGCCACCAAGCGTGTCTCGACGATTACGCATACCTGGCAGCCGCAAACCTGGACCTCTGGCAAGCTACGGGTGCCTCTCGATTTATCGCCCAGGCGGGCAAGCTGGCTGACGAGATACTTTCGGAATTTCCGGACGATGAAAATGGCGGATTCTTTCTC
>DLYX01000496.1:9119-10380 GCA_003447545.1 Deltaproteobacteria bacterium
CCCGCCATGAGGTTCTCGTCGATCGTTCGAAATCGTTCCTCGACGGATCCCTGCCCTCCGGAAACGCCGTCGCGGCCGAAGTTCTTTTGCGTTTGGGAAGGTTCACCGGCTCCGGCCGATATACGGAAGCGGCTCAAAAAACCCTCGAATCGCATGGCTACCCGATGGAGAAACAGCCCTTCGGAACAGCAGCCATGATCAATGTCCTCGAGGACCAACTCGAAGCACCAAGAGAAATCGTCATTGTTGGCGAACGCGACGAAACCAGAGATCTTCGCCTTGCTGCTTTTGCCCACTCCCAACCTGGCGAGGTTGTGATTGTTGCCCGCCAGGAGAAAACGGAAGGTGAGCCTGTTGAAATTCTTCGCGGAAAACTTTCCGAGGCTCCCGTTGCCTACGTCTGCCAGAATCAGACCTGCTCAGCACCTATTGCCCAAGCCGAGACTCTGGAAGAGCTTCTCCGCGGAAGTTCTTGACCGATTGGCCCGACCCGCTCAGAACTCGTCTTTCAGAAGTCGAGCCTGTGCAAAGCGCGTCTCATCCTGATCCTCGGTCTCGGGAAAAAGGCGTTCGAGAGTCGCGCGTAGTTCTGGACTCCCTGTCCGCAAAAAAGGGTTCGTCTCACGCTCCGATGCCAAGGTAGTGGGTACGGTTGGTTGCCCCTCCCGGCGGCGGGCTCGCGACCACACAAGTTTGTCCTGGATTGCCTTGCTGCGCGGTTCCAGTGTCTCGGCAAACTCCAGATTTCGGATCGTATATTCGTGACCACAATAAACCTTGGTGTCCGAAGGCAGCTGATTCAGTTTCTCGAGCGACCGCATCATCTGGCCGGCGTCCCCCTCGAACAAGCGTCCACAACCTCCTGCGAAGAGCGTATCGCCGGTAAACACGGTTCTCTCCTGTGGAAAATAATAAGCGATATGCCCGCTGGTATGTGCCGGTATCAAGAGAATCTCGGCCGTCAGCGAACCGATATGCAGCTGGTCGCCCTCCCGAACTCGATGGGTAATTGCGGGTATACGATCCGCATCGTCAGCGCTACCGTACACCTCGACACTCTGCGCCTCGGCAAGCTCCGCGTTACCGCCTACGTGATCCCAGTGATGGTGCGTCGACAGGATGGCGGTGATCTCGACGCCGATCTCCTTGGCGGCCTCCACGACCGGTGCAACTTCAACACAGTCGACCACCGCCGCGATCGCTTCGTCCGGCGGAACGATGAGGTAGCTATAATTGTCTTGAAGAACGGGGACCGGGATCA
>DLYX01000255.1:0-739 GCA_003447545.1 Deltaproteobacteria bacterium
GTGTTGCATCCTTGGCCGCCGAGCTCCGCGTTGCGGAGTTGCCGGGAAGTTTGGGCTTCGTGACTCCCGCGGGAAAAGCCGCTCAGCTCGCTACACAATTTAATGGTCCACCCGGAGCTCTTGGGCTCCCCTACGCGGCGCATCTGAGGAGTCCGGAGATCGACATCACCGGATTGGTAATTCCGGGGACGCCGATTTTCATTGCGGGCCGCAACAAGACGATCGCATGGAGCGCCTCGGCTGTTGTCACTGATGATGTGGACCTGGTCATGGAGGAGCTCGATGGCATCGGGAATTTCCGCGCGGCAGGCGGGCGCGAGAAGGCCGCCCGTCGACAGGAACTGGTCCGCGTGCGCGGCGGGGACGATCGCCGCATCGAGGTCGTGGAAACCCGACATGGGCCTCTATTGTCAGGGCTCGCCTCGCAATTTCACGGCGCGCCGGAAGATACGCGAATCTCGATTGCCGTGCGTTGGGGACTGAACTCTCTGGGTACCTCCCAATCCGGTTGGTTGGCACTGGCCCGGGCGGCGAACGTTGCACAAGCGAAGGAGGCCTCACGGCTTCTGGGGTCGGGACCGCTGGCGTTCGAGTTGCTCGTGGCGGATCACGAGGGTCAGGAAGCACGCTACCGGGCTGGTCGCGTGCCGATTCGTTCCGCAGCGAATGATTTGCCGGTGCGTGGATGGCACGGAGAGAGCCGTTGGAGTGGCGCCGTTTTCCTGAGCGACGAGGTTGG
>DLYX01000255.1:1026-3520 GCA_003447545.1 Deltaproteobacteria bacterium
GGAGTGGCGCAGTTTTCCTGAGCGACGAGGTTGGGGCGGCTGCGGGCAAGGAAGGAAAGTTGTCACGGCTTCGGGAGTCCGAGGCCCCGGCCAACCACCGGTTGCGCCGGATTCTGGCTGGGGAAGAACTCGATGGCCCAGGCGCCGCGCTGGTTCTCAGCGATGTTGCTGACGATCAGGCCGAGACAGTTGCGGCAATGCTGAATCGTCATCTCGACCCGGCGTCGCTTGGGGCCCAATCCCTGTCTGCATGGAACGGAGCGGCGGTGCCCGACAGTGCAGGTGCGGCCTTTTTTTGGGTATTGGTACTCAAATACCTGGCGAAAGCATTATGCAGCGAGAGGGAATTGCAGAAGCTTGGCCGAGCACCGACCGAACTGATGGCCATCCTTGTGGCCGAGGGCCGGGTCGAGAATGCCGAGCCGGCCCTTGTGCGCGACGCGGCGGCGCGGACCGAAGAGTTTCTGCTGGCTTCTTGCGGGTCGGAATGGCGTTGGGAAAGGGTCTGTCAGGTCGATCGGGAGCACATCCTCGGATCGATGGAGCTCTTCTCGTCAGCGGGCCTTCCAGCTCGCACCCAGATGGGGTCCCCGGGATCGATCTTCCAGGTGGGACTGGCCGACGACCCGGATGGAGTCCGGGTGATCACAGAGCCCTGCGCCCGTCTCATCTGCGATTTGGGGACCAGTCACGCCGCGATGGTTCTGGCCGGAGGTGTCTCCGGGGTCTCGAGCTCTGTTCATTTCGCCGACCAATCAGCTTCCTTCAATGAAGGTCGGCTGACCAGCTTTCCCGTTGACGATGACGTACAGGGTGACCTGAGCGAGCTTCTCCCCTAACGGTTCGTCAGCTGCTTTTCCGTCGACCTTCGCCGGACGACACTCGGTGCTGGATGTTTACTGCGCCGGCCGGACAGCGCTCAGGCGAGGGCCTTGGTGATCACCGGGGCGAGCTCGCCGCCGGCGTGCATTTCGCGAACGATATCGCAGCCGCCGAGGAATTTACCCGAGACATAGACCTGAGGAATCGTCGGCCAGCGTGAGAAGAGTTTGATTCCTTCCCGGATCTCAGGATCCTGCAAGACGTCTACCGTCTCGTAGGGCACATCGAGGGCATTGAACACCTCGATCGTGGCGGCGGAGAAACCGCACATGGGAAAGGAGGGCGAACCCTTCATGAAGATGACAATCTTGTTGGCATCAATGGTTTCCTGAATCCTGGTGTCGACTGCTGACATGATCGTGCTTCCTTCCGTCGCTTCAGTGCGACTGGCCCGCTTGCTCTGGAGTTTTGGTTGAGAGAGAAAGGGCGTGGATCGTTCGCCCATCCACGTCGGCACCCAGAGCCTCGTAGACCATCTGGTGACGTTCGACAGGGGTTTTGCCCTCAAACGCCGTCGCGACGACGCTGACCTCGAAATGGTCCCCTGTACCGGTGTAATCTCGCACCTGCGCTTGCGCGCCCACGATGGAGGCTTCGATCCGTTCCTGTATTTCTAGGGGACTCATGGTTCTCTATTCTAGCACGAGAAGCATCGCTCCGCAGGTCAACCGCCGAGGTGATGCATGGCGCGCTGGAGCGGCTCCACGCCGCGTTCCAGAGCGTGTCCGGTCGGCTTTGCCCCGACGGCATGCAGGAGAATTTCGCCAATCTTTTCCGTATTGGCTCCGGCTCGCAGGGCTCGTCGCACATCGAGCTCGTCATCGTGAAGCAAACAAAGATGAAAACGCCCGTCAGAGGTAAGCCTCATTCGATTGCAAGTTCCACAATAGGGAGCCGAAACCGGACTGATAAAGCCGATAACGCCACGAAATCCTGATGCCTGATAGTTCGCGGATTCGTCTGCCGGATTCACGCGGGGGAGGGCTTCCAGGCGGCCGAGAGCCGTCTCGATCCGGGCTTGCGTATCGACGTTCGAGACAAATCTGCTGCGGGAAACTTCGGCACACTCCCCGCCGCCCAGCGGCATCAGCTCGATGAAGCGCACGTGCCAATCGTTATCGCGGGTGAGCAAAGCCAGATCCACGACCTCGGTATCATTGAGCCCACCTGTCACCACACAATTGAGTTTGAGCGGCGAGAATCCGGCCTCGACCGCGGCTTCGATGCCGGCACGAATGGCCGCTGCCGTGCCGCGCCGCATCAGCTTGGGCAGCGAATCTTCGCGCAAGCTGTCCACGTGAATATTCACTCGATCCAACCCCGCTTCACGAAGGGCTTCTGCCAATGGTGGGAGCAGGATTCCATTGGTCGTCATGGCGACATCGTTAATTCCGTCGACGGAGCTGCAGCGCGACACAATTTCGACGAGATCCGGGCGTAGTGTGGGTTCCCCGCCGGTGAAACGTATGCGCCGAAAACCGACGCCGGCCGCAGCGGTCACTACCGACTCGATCTCGTCCGCCGTCAGAATTTCCTCACGGTCCGCATAGGGTACCTCCCCGAGGGGCATGCAGTAGACGCATCGGAGGTTGCAGTGGTCCGTGAGGGAGAT